>NZ_PIZM01000007.1 GCF_002835465.1 Psychromonas sp. psych-6C06
GGGCACCAGTTAATAAAGAAAGTGGCAGTTACGAAGGTCAACGAAATATACGAGGAGGCCGTCATAAAATCCGCACAGTGATGTACATGGCAATGATGTCAGCGATGCAATGCAACCCCGTTTTCAAAACTACATATCAACGCTTATTGGAGGCTGGAAAGCCAAAGAAAACAGCAATAATTGCGTGCGTGCGCAAGATGATTGTTATCTTAAATTCGATGGTAAGAGATGGTGCCATGTGGGATCCTAAAATGAGTTAAAATTAGGATTTGACACCATAGTCACTTGTTAGATTTTAAACACAGCTCGCCAACTTGAGGATAATAATGTAGCTAAGACACTCTCTGCAACTGCGCTATTTTCTGACTCTAAGGCATACATTCGCGGATTATCGTTATAAAAATATAACGCCTCTTCTGTGTTTGATGCTTCAATTGCTTGACTACTGAGTGTGAAACCTTGTTCGGTCAAAGACTCATATTCATCTTTTGAGTCTGAAGTGCCACACTCTACAGCAACGAATAAATCACCTTTTTTGAAAATCACATATTGCGACATATATACTCCTACTAAATATTTAACAAGTAAAACTAATCATGGGAATTGATAGCCCCTCCATATTAACAACACGATCCCAAAATGACATCAATATGTACTTAAACTGCCCGCCATCTTCCAGAGTATTCAGACTATTTTCACCATTTGGTATTATCTAAATACCTAGTTCTTCTACGCTCATCCAGTCGATATTTAAACTTACTGTGCAGATATTTCACCTTGTCGGCGACATTACTTTCTCTCAACAGCAAGAGAAAGTAAGCAAAGAGTGCCGTTCCGAAACGTTTTTGGTCTTGCTAAATAAATTCCTTTATACGCACCAGCTCGGACCGCACCTCCATGTGCGGAACCGAACTTAGTCGAGGCATCCATGCCTCAACTTGCTAAAGAAATTGATTTATCAAGAAAAACGTAAACGAAAACTTTGTGTATCCGTATTGAGCTTTTATACCGGAAAAGATTCTAGGTTTTACTATTTGAAAGTGCGTTATGTGCAATCAGGACGTGCAAATCAGAAAATGCTGGGCGGCCTTTCTTTGGAACACTTTTCTTTGGCCGTTCAAAGAGCATGCTTATTTATCCTTCGAAACATGTTTCGAGTCTAAAACGCTTACTCGCCAAAGGCGAAACACCCACTAAGAAATACCGAACAGTAAAAATTTTAGCTCTGTACTTTATGCATAAGGAAAAGATAGGTACTGAGTTACAATAATTTTTATAAGTAAGGTTAAACAGCTATTTACTGGATTTTCCATCACCCACAAAAAAGGGAAGCGATGCTTCCCTTGTTATCCTAGTATTCTAAAGCATTAATAGTTAACCGATTTCCAGGTTTTAAAACCGCCTGTTAAGTTTTTCACGTTATAACCTAAATTTTTCAATAGTGTTGATGCCACGTGTCCACGTAAGCCAACCTGACAATATACAAGAATCTCTTTTTGTTTATCAAGCTTACATAAGTTTGCACGCAAATCATCAACCGGTATATTGATAGCGCCCGGGATCATGCCCATATTATCGACTTCTTGATGAGTACGAACATCAATTAATAACTGATTATCATCTAACGCTTCTAGCTTATCGCAATGAAAGATAACCTCATCACCTTTCATCACATTACTTGCTAATAAACCCGCTTGATTTACAACATCACGCGCGGATCCAAAAGGTGGCGCATAACATAGTTCTAAATCCTGTAGATCATAAACAGTCAAACCTGCACGTTGAGCAACAGAAAGTACATCAATTCGCTTATCAACCCCATCCTTACCCACTGCTTGAGCACCTAAAATCTTACCGGTTTCAGGGTTAAACAATAATTTTAAACTAACAGGGTGCGCACCGGGGTAGTAACTCGCATGGCTCATCGCGTGTACGTATACTTTTTCATAAGACATTTTTTTGCGCTGTAATGTTTTTTCATTCATTCCCGTTGATGCAACGGCTAAATCGAATACTTTACAAATCGCTGTCCCCTGAGTTTTATTGTAGACCTCTGCACTACCAAAAATAACATTCGCAGCCAAACGACCTTGACGGTTTGCAGGCCCCGCTAAGGGTGAAAGCATTGCATCGCCAGTCACAAATTCAGGTGTTTCAATCGCATCACCAACAGCAAAGATTGCTTCATCGCTAGTTTGCATCTGCTTATTAACTTTAATGCCACCAAACTCGCCAAGCTCAAGTTCAGCTTGAACAGCAAGCGCAGTCTCAGGCTTAACACCAACCGCCATAATCAATAGATTAGTTTCCAGTGTTGAGCCGTCATTTAAGGTTAACGACAGATTATTATCTTGCGGGGTAGACTCGGCCACTTTTTGTAACGCTTTTCCTAATTTAAGTTCAACGTTATGTTGGACTAACTCTTCATGCAATACATTGGCTATCTCAATATCAACAGGCGCCATTACTTGTGGTGCTAACTCAACAAGCGTCACGGCAATATCTCGATGACGAAGTGCTTCCACCATTTCCAGACCGATAAATCCACCGCCACAAACTGTTGCATGCGCAGGTTTATTAACTTCAATAGCATGAATAATCGCATCCATATCAGGAATATTACGCAACGTATGCGTTAAGTGATTTTTAACGCCTGCAATAGGTGGCACAAAAGGACCAGCGCCAGGGCTAAGAATTAACGCATCGTAAGATTCGATATACTCTTTTTGCGCTAAGATATCGCGAACAGTAACCGTTTTGGCTTCTTTATTAATACTTAATATCTCATTTTGAACTCGAATATCAACGTTAAAACGCGCCTTAAAGCTTTGTGGAGTTTGCAGTAACAGCTTATCGCGTAGCTCTATTTCACCGCCAATGTGATACGGCAACCCACAGTTTGCAAAAGAGATATAAGGGCCTCGTTCAAAAACAATGATCTCCGCAGATTCATCTAATCGACGAGCACGAGCAGCAGCTGAAGCGCCACCAGCGACACCACCAATAATTAATATTTTTTTAGACATGCTTTTCCCTCAAGAAAAAATTTATAAAAGTGTAAAAGATAATTGAAAATAGTATTTAATATTTATCTCCCCCGACCTATTGGTTGGGGGAAAGGATTTTTAGCTTTTATTTTTCAGCTTCTGGTTTACAACCAAGTTTTTTTAGAAAAAAAACCGCTGGGCAAATACCGGTAAATGCGCTTTGTAATAAGTTAGCGCCGGCAAAAACCGTCAACCAAAAAAAGTTAGGATGAACAAATTGCGTTAATAAAACTGACAATAACACCATCGTTCCTGCGAGCACTCTAATACCATTTTCAATTGTCATTTTTTAAACCCTTTTTATTAAAAACAAGTCAATCATAAACCCCTTAATTAGAAAAGTCTAATTAATCTTTTGCTAAATTAGCTTGAAGATAATTATTTACAACGGTAGTATGGCAACATACTAACAAAGGGTGAACTATGGATAACAAATTAGCACTAATTCATGACAAAGCGAAAGAGGTCAGTGAACTTTTGAAACTGATGGCACATGCTGACCGAATGGTCGTATTGTGTTTATTATCTGATGGAGAGATGGGGGTTTCAGAGTTACGTGAGCACACTAAACTTAGCCAGTCTGCCTTTTCACAACACCTAGGTGTCTTACGAAAAAACAACCTTGTAAAAATACGTAAAGAGTCACAACAAGTATTTTATTCTATTGCTGATGAACGTGTCAGTGTCCTGCTTAGCGCCCTTCAGGCTGCGTTTTGCCCCAGTGACTAACATTAAAAAATAAATAATTAGGAGTCTTTCATGGATAACTTTACACCTTGGACATCATTGGCCGGGGGGGCTTTGCTTGGCCTTTCAGCAGCATTATTGATGTTATTCAGTGGTAAAATAGCAGGAATTAGTGGTGTCATTGGTGGCTTGTTAAGCCCTAAAAAACATGAGTCAAGCTGGCGAGCAGCCTTTCTAACCGGCATGATTTTAAGCTTTTTAATCGTTGCGCCATTAGGGTTTACATTACCAGATATTAGCGGTGAAAACATTTTAGTGGTTTCACTGGCCGGACTCTTAGTTGGTTTTGGCACCCGCCTGGGCAATGGTTGCACTAGTGGACATGGCATTATTGGTATGGGGCGATTTTCAAAACGATCTATTTATGCCACCCTCACATTTATGGCCTCGGCAATTGTAATGGTGTATTTACGCGGTTTAGTTGGAGTTACTTAGTATGTCAAAATCAAAAAAAATTCGCATTTTAATGGGGTGGATTTCAGGAGCCCTATTTGGCAGCGGTATGATCATCTCAGGTATGGTTGACCCCAATAAAGTGATTGGCTTTTTAAATATTAGTGGAGACTGGGATCCAAGTTTAATGTTTGTCATGGGTGGCGCTTTAGCCGTATTTACCCCTATTTATCATTTAGTAATTAAAAAGCGTAAAACAGCGATTAGTGGCGATGCCTTTACTTGGACTAGCAATACAAAAGTTGATGGCACTTTAATATGGGGCGCGATTATTTTTGGTGCAGGCTGGGGGTTAGCGGGGTTCTGCCCAGGCCCAGCTATGGCAAGTATTGGTGGAGGAACCAATATTATTCTAGCTTTTACGCTGAGCATGTTAGTGGGCATTGTACATGCTAATCAATACCTAGCAGGTCGCTTTCCGCTCCCTTTTGTCGGATACCGAAAAAACTGCCAAGATTAATAATATTAAATCAATTAACACTAGGGTCTGTTGATCTTTCGAGTTTATTTTTGCAACAATTTGTTGGCTATTGCTGTAATGACTTCGTCAATTCCACGCAATACAAAATAAAGAGACATTTTGCTGCTTATGCCGTGTGGTTATTCCACATCAATAGGTTAAAACGCAGTAAAAATGGCCAACAAAATTTAAACGGCAAAGATCCCCCCCCCCCTACTTTCATGATTACCGCCCTATTTCATGAAACTAGGGTTTAGCTAGCCCACAGATTTTCCTTTTTTGTCTTTACAAAATCCTCAGCGCATTCTTTACTAACATCATTATAAAAATGGAGAATTACTATGAATCAAAAACAGTTAATAACCGGACTGATATTAGGTGCTGGCTTAACATTCTCAGCATCAAGCTTTGCAGATGAAATTGTATTTACAGAAGATTTTAGCGGTGACTTTTCAAAGTGGCTTGGTAAAGAAGTTGAAGTTGATACGCCAAAAGGGAGTAAATTACAAAATTTAGACGTTTTGAGTAAAATTGTTGATGATCCTGTTCGTGAGGGAAAGAAAGCGGCTCAATCTACAGTGAAAGTATTTGGTGGCGACTTTATTAGTAAAGAAAGCTTTACACCGGGTAAATACACGCTCAGCTTTGATTACATGGGAACCTGTAAGCGAGACTGTGGCGGAGTAGTTGGTTATGGAGAAGGGTTCCCTGGTGTTAAACATCATTGGCTAGCAGGAACGACGCGTGCTTTTCCGAAAGGGCTACGTGATAATAAAGGTTGGAAACGTTACGAGTTAGCGTTTAAAGCTAATTATGATTTCCATGTTATTTTCGAACAATGGACCGACTCAATTGGTGAAGAGGGAACGGTATTCTTTGCAGATATTGAGCTTAAGAAACACGATTAAAGATTATTAATGAGGAATAGGCCCGCTATTCCTCATTATAAACATAACAGTTTCTGCCATTAGCTTTGGCTTTGTATAACGCACTATCAGCACGCTTTATTAGCCTTTCAATGAGTTCCCCCTGCCATCTTATTGCCCCACCGATACTAATAGTTAGCGGTCTACCCGGTAAGAGATCAGACCAATAAGCAACTTCTACTGCATTGCGAATTCGTTCTGCTAACCCCATTAGTTGTAATTCATTGGTTTCACATAAAATAATAACAAACTCTTCGCCACCAAATCGAATCACACTGTCAATTGGACGTATCTCTGAAGTTAATATATTAGCTAGCCTTTTTAAAACATGATCGCCAATTTGATGTGAGAAATCATCATTAACAGTTTTAAAATGATCAGCATCTATCATCAGTAGGGCATAGCTTTCATTATCATGTTTATTTTTTAAGGTTTCATCCATCCATCTACGATTGTAAACTTCGGTCAAAGGGTCAGTGAAAACATCATGCTGGAGTCGCTCAACCATATCATGTTGATCTTCAACCTGATCTTTTAACTCTTTATTTTCCAGTTGTGTATGCTGTATTAACAATAAGCGCTGTTGCTTAGCCAATTTATTAAAGTATTCACATTCTAGGGTGCCAACAGGTATTTTATCTATCAAAGATAATTCAATGGCATGGGCTACTTTTTCATGCTTTAGTGCCATTTCAAATTCACCTAATTGTGCATAAGCATCACTCATTGCGTCATTAAACTTTTGCTCTAAGAAATCCAGACCAACACCTTTAATACCTAGGAAAGTATCACTAAGTAAAGAGACAGCTTGATGGGCTTGGTTATCTGCAATTAAACAATTGCCATGCTCTAGTAAAAGCATGCTACGAGTCCAAGTTTCTCCGCCATTTTTTAATAATTGATTACCTTTTTCTATCGCCTCTAAAGCCTCTTTTATATGATCCGTTTGACGTAATATCTTAGCTTTATATAAATGTATTAATGCTTCAAATTCCAGCACAATTTCAAGCGTTTCATTACTAGCGCAAAAGTCTAAATATTTCTGTGCTTTATCATATTTTTTCAGTGATATATAACAGGCAACAATATGAAAGTTTAATCGAGCATGAGTAGTACCTGACTTAGATTTTTTAGAAAGCAGTTCAGCTTGGTTAAAAAAGTTTAATGCGCCACTATGCTCTGCGACAATCTCAAGCATTGATCCGATGCCCAAAAGTGCTTGGATGAAGAAGTCAACGTGTCCGACCTCAGCGCTGTATTCAGCAACACTCAGCCAATTTTGTGCAGCTTGCTCATATAAGCCAAGGTCATTGTTACGATAACTAAGGGTGGATAAAACCTGTAATCTGTCATCCGGTAAGGTATCTGTAGAAAAAAGGGCGATTGCTCTTTCTAAAGAAGCTACACTTTCATCGGTGTAACCTAGCTCAATCAGTATTTCCGACAGTAATAATTCACCATGTAGTTTTTCATTATTACGATAAGCTATTTTATCCACAAATTTTTTACATAATACTAGCGCTTCATTGAGGTTGTTATTTTTAAATTGCTTTCGTGCTTGTTGTAACAAAGGCATATTTCCCATTACTCACAGCCCTCAATTTTGTCTAAGTAACTTTCTTTATTATCGAGGAAATCATCAATAGAAAAATATCTTACATTTAACCCCATGCCTGTTTTGCCTATTCGCCACCACGGATAAGCTAACAATGTCGCCTTTAAGTCATTCAGCATTTTACCTTGATTCTCCGGCCCAACGTCTAGCAATAAGGCCAAACGATTGTTCTTAAAACGAGTAATTAATTCATGGGGCTGACAAAGAGCATGCACAATTGGCAGGATAGCAATTAGCTCCTTTTCGCTGTTCAACTCTAAAATAAACACCGTGCTATGGTTTTCAGTTTGTGCTCTTTGGCAAGCGTATAACCATATAGAGGCTTCTCTGAAAGCAGGGAAGCCACCTTCAGAAGCATTAAATGCACCAGCTTCTAATCGCCCAATCAACAGTTCTGCTTTATAGTTTAAAATATCAACCGTCAATTCACAGCGATCTTGCCCAAGTGCAAGACTACGACTACGTAATAGTTTTATGCTGTATTTTCTGTATTTTTTAAAATAGAGCAACATTAACTCAGAAGCTTGTTGGTGGCTTTCTAAATCGAAACGTAATAGATAGAGTTGTGCTAGCAACTCTAATTGGTTAAAACGCAAGGCGACCGATTCCGCCTCATCTAAAAATTGTCGCGCTAGATTATATTTTTTAAGCTTAATTGCCACCATTGCACGACTAATGGGAGTATAGGTTTCAACCCATTGTCCTCTTACCTTGACCGTTTCTTTATCACGCTTTTGTGTTATCTGCTCAGCCTCTGCAAAATGTCCCAGCGTGGCTAAGCCCATACTTTTTAAATCTTGAATTTCTGCATGCCAAGTAGAGTCTGGGTGACCATATAAAAACGATTCTGCTTTAGCTAAAACTTCAAGCATAAGCGTATGTTGGTTTAATTCATTGAGCACCCTGCTTAATAAAATAGCACTTTGACCGGCCAATATATTAAAGTCATATTGCTCGGCTAAGGTCATTGCCAGTGACAATGCTGAATAAGAAAGTTCTAACTCTCTATTCACTCGCCAGATATTAGCAACGCCAATCAAGGATTCAATCTGTAAGTTGAGTTGATTATGAACTAACGACTTTTCCATCGCTAGGTTCCAAAAGTGGTGTGCGGAACGAAATTGCTCTAAACCCCAATACTGCTGAGCATAGATATGATATAGCTCAGAGAGGTACTGGCTTTCAAATTCAGGTAACAGTAACTGTTCGGCTCGCCGACATAAATTTATCCCTTTATCGTATTGATTAAGGTGCCAAGCGATACGTGCTAGTTGCATAGTTGCAACTAATTGAGCACGATTTTCATTGAGTGCTTGCGCGCGTGAAAAAACACGCAATACCTTGGCTTCGGCCTGTTGAGGATTCTCTACGATTAGCGTTTCAATATCAGCCAAAGCGAGCATTAACGGACTATTATTTTCTGAGGTCATTTAATCTCTGAATAGTTATTAAAAACAACAATATGGTTAATAAAGTAGCATATCTAAAAAGTTAATTCGTGATATTGTGATTTATTGTTCACCAATCTTTGAAGGGTCCCACAAATAAAAGATGGCACTTTATTTGCTTATATTCGATAAACTCCATTAAGTGGCAATATTTTGTTGTCGTTAACGGAAGGTACAATTATAACTAATAGGTGACGGATGAACTTTCTGGGAAATAAACATGGTGGCATGGAGTATAAAGCGTCTTTAGTGGTCCGCTTATGCATCTCGCTGTGTTTGTTATTCAGCACCTTTATGTGCGTAGCGGCAGACACAAAGGCAAGCAATGAAGCCGACGCTATCATCAAGAGCGACACCTCTGCAACTACATTAGATGACGTAAAGGCATTGCTTGATCAACAGATAGCGGAATGGAACGAAATGAAACCCGCTTTAAAACGCTTAATTCAATCCGAAAAAGATTTAGCTTTAATCATTGATGCTTTAGATAAAACAACCCCAGTCGCGTCATCACCAAGTGATCAACAATTACTAGAAAGCCCTTCCCTCACTTTACCCATCGCTTCTAAAAAAACATCAGATAAACAGGAAAAAGTGGCCACTATCAATCCTATTACTATTAAGAATAAAGTCGATATTGCTCTAGCCGCTGACAGTGAAAAAACAGTCACAACAACCGTTCAGATAGGCGTTCATTTGGCTTCTTACCAAGAGGTCAGCAATGTGGAGCCCGGCTGGAAGATGATTAAAAAGCGATATAATCAATGGTTAGGTGATAAAACCCCCTTCTATTATCAAATGAATGTTGGCCAACAAGTTTTCACTCGTCTCGTCGTCGGCCCATTTAATAGTGAAGAACACGCCAAAGAAGCCTGCCAATTACTACAACAACATCAGCAATATTGTCAGGCAGTCAGCTATAAAGTGCTATCAAAAAGTTTATAAAAACGACTTCTGTGAAGTGCCCAACAATAAAAACACTTTATAGCTCACAAAAAAATTACTCACTAGGCAAGACAGTTAAAGTTACACCATACTTTGCCGATAAAACTCCTATTACGGCATGATTGCTTGCATCTAGCTCAGTTCTTATCGCATTCAGTTTTTTGCAATTTAAACACCATTAACTACGATTAAACCAATATTAAAAATCTTATTTTTCTAACCAGAAAAGGTGAAAACATATGAACAAGACGTTATTAACTACGACAAAACTGCTCGGCGTAACGGTTTTATTATCAGCAACAACAAGCGCAGTTGCTGTTGAGTCGGTGACATCAACAGCAACAGTGACAGTACAAAATGCATTTACCTTTTCAGAAGGAGCTGCGCTAGATTTTGGTACAATTCGAGCAGCAGCAGTGGCAGCCGGTGATGCTACCAATGGCTCAGACACCGGTGCCAGTGGTGGTACAACCCCTGACGTCGCAAGCCTAACATTAGCGTCTATTGATGCAGGCACATCTATCGTCGATGGTGCAACTGCTGCAATACAAATTTTAACACCTGGGACTGCAGGTACTTACACCATTGCAGGTGTTGCGCCCTATTCAACACTGACCATCACATTACCGACAGCAACTTCGGCAGCGGCCATTAAACTCACCTCAGGAAGTGTTCCACCAGGATCCGCTTATTTCTGGATGTATGACTTTGAAGCAACCGTCACCAGTGGCACGAAAAATGGAACCGCCTATTCGACAGCGGGTGATCTCACCGCTGATTTAAATGGAGATGCTAGCTTTAGTGTCGGTGCAACATTAGCGACCTCTCATCCCGCAACTGCAAGCGCGCAGGCTGGATATCAGGATGTTGCTTACACTGGCAGTTACACCATTACTGTCGATTATTAGCTTTGTGCTACAGCACTATATAACTAAGGCATAGTGATTCACGTGCCTTAGTCTCTTTATCGACATAAATGACATGCTAATAGAAAAATAAACTATTTACATAAAATTGAATGCATCTCCCTGTTTTACTTATCTTTACATCTAGAATGTAATGTACCTGTTAGCACAATGTCACTGGAAGTAGCCGTATCTTTAACTATCTTACTATTAAAACACTCTGTTATTTTGCATTGATATTAGTGCCTACGCAGGCTTTTTCTGGAATTATTGTCGAAAGGAAACTCTCTTTTGGCACGGTCGTGGTCACAGATAATAGCAGCGTGAGTAGCGTAACCGTTAACTTAGTCGATGGAAAAACATTATCAAACAATAAATTACGCGTTTTAGTCCCGGGGCAACTTGGTGAATTTACACTGATAGACTTTCCTCCCTACACACAGTTATACATTAACGCTGTAATTTTAAGCTCAGAAACCACCAGCGATGATTACTCTCCCAGCCAATTTACCTTAGATAATATTACTACCTTACCCACGATCACAGTTAATGAGAGTGGCATTGCTACCCTTTTTATCGGTGGCACTTTATCCACCTCTGGTGATGGCACTAACCAATACATTAATAGTAATTATGATGGTATCTATAACATCTCTATTAGTTATTAATAACACTTGTAAAGGAAATTTTTAGACATGAAAAACCGCTCCTCATTAATGCTCAAAATAACCATTTTATTGTTGCTATTTAGCCACTCGATGCTTCAAGCTGCATTACTTATCTCTCCTACAAAAATAAAATTGGAAGATAGAGAGCGTGCAACGCAACTTATTTTAATAAACACCTCAGACGCACCGATCACCTATCGTTTGTCATGGGAAGAAAAAACCGTTTCTGACAAAGGAAAATATCAACAACTTACAGAGCAACAGCTGACTACCTTTCCCAGCGCCAGTAACATGATTCGTTTTAGCCCTAAACAGGTAAAATTAAAGCCAGGATCACGACAAGTAATTAAAATTGCAGTGCGTCGTCCAAAGGATCTACAAATGGGTGAGTACCGTTCACATTTAAAATTAAGTGCGGTGCCGGATGAAAGAGAAAAACCTCAAAACAATGAAATGTCAATTAAAGCAACCATGCTATTTAGCTATGTATTACCCGTTATTGTTCGTAAAGGTGTTGCCACTTCTGCGGTGACGATTACCGATATTTCTCTTAAAAATAAAACCGAGAAAACCCCAGTACAATTGATTGTACAGATGAAAAATAAAAGTAAATATTCAACCACAGGAAATTTAATTGCCTATTTAGCTGATTCAAATGGCAATGAGGAGGTTATTGCACGACTACATGACTTTACTTTTTATCCCGACAAAAACCGCACCCAAGCACAGCTTGTTTGGCTTGATAATTGTAAAAACAAATGCAGCGGGCGATTACGTGTCGCCTTTGAAGGAATCAAAGAGAATATAGGTAAAATATTTGCAGAGCAGCAGATAGATATTAATGCAGATAGTTTCAAGTAATGAATGATGTATAGAGCAATCTGCACACACTACACACGATGCCTTATTATATTGTTGCTTACTTTTAATAGTCAGGGACTATTTGCAGCCCCTGAAAACAAACTATCGATAATATCAATTGAGCAATTACTGTTATCGCCTAACTTAGTTAATAATTTAAAACAGATTGAAAAAAAACAAAGCCTAACACTTCAAGAGATAGACACTACCTCCCCGACAGAAAATAGCTCTGCTATTCCTGCTGGCGAAGATTTGATTCTCTCGTTATACATTAGTGAATCGAAATATAGCTCCCTATATATCGCTGACATTTTCGCAATAAAAAGCGAACAAGGGGCGAAATTAAGCCTTCTCTCTCTTTTTGAGTCTCTCGACTTTCCAATAGCGGTTAGTGCGCGCAGTAAAAATATAGAAGGCTGGTTTATCAAGGAAGAGAATACTTTTAAACTGCAACAGCCAACGAATGAAACACAGACGCTAAACGTATTACTAGCAGATAATCAATATAGCTTATCAAAGGAAGAATACTTAGTGATCGACGATGATATTTTTGTCGAAGCAACATCTATTGAACAGTGGTTTGACCTTACATTTACCTTTAGCTTTGCCGATCAAACTGCACATATTAGTACTCAATCTCCATTACCAATACAGATGGCTATAGCGCGTAGAAACAAACTAAACAACACAGGTTATAGTAATAAAGCAGTGTTACCATGGAAAGAGAGCACTTATCAGCCTATTTCTGCACCTCTACTTGATGTTCAGTTAAACGGCTCGATCAATCAAGATCAAGTTTATGGTAACTACTCATTACTCAGCGTCCAAGACATCGCTTATTTAAGTAGCGAGTTATACCTCAGTGGCAATAAATTTGAACCACTCAATAACGCTCGACTCACCTTTTCTAAAGAAGATGAAAACAAAAGCTTATTAGGCCCATTAAAAGCAAGCCGATATCAATTTGGAGATGTTACTCCAGTTAAGTTAGCAAATAGTAGTACCAGCAGTGAGAATGTTGGCTTTCGTTTTTCCAACCAAAATACTTCGCTAGGAAGCGATAATAAAACTACAACCATCAGTGGAAATATTCAAGCAGGCTGGGATGCAGAACTTTATCGCAATGGTTTATATGTTGATAGGCAGTTAAATATTCAAACAGGGCGATATGATTTTAGAGATGTTGAACTCTACTTTGGTGAAAATCAATTTGAAATTATTCTTTATGGTCCACAAGGACAAGTACAGCAAGTAAGCCAAGATTATTATATTGATAGCAATGTTTTAAAGGCGAAAGAGAGCATCTATGACTTCTCTGTTACAAAAGTAGACAAATCACTGCTAGGCATTTCCAATGCACGTAAAGCCGGCGTAAAAGGCTGGCAAAGTGCGGCTGTTTTCAGTGTTGGTTTAACCAATAACCTATCTACGACAGCAGGAGCCTCTTACTTTTTTAATGAACAGGGTGAAGATTTATTCCAGTACTCTATTGGAGCCAGTTTTACGCCTATTAATCAATTAATTATTTCAGCAGATTACCAACGAGATAATCTCGATAACGACAGTATTACACTTTCAGGTCGCACGTTATGGTACGGACAATCCTTTTCACTTAACTACGCCAAAAATAGATTTATTAAGCGCCAAGATAACATCGTCAACAATGCGCAAAACTATACCTTTATTATGAGTGGTGAAATATTTTCAAAGACACCTCTGCCACTCTATTATCAAAATGATTGGCGACATTCACAAACAGACACGGGCAGTGAATCAAATTCATTTACCAATCAACTATCATTAAGGAATCGCTTTGGCGGTATCTCTAATCAACTAACTTGGTTAGAGACAAGTACACTAAATGTTGAACAACAATCTTTATTTGGTAGCCTAGAGTTACAAAAACATTTTTCACGCCTATATACACGCCTAACAAGTAGTTACCAGTTATCTGATCATAGAGAGTTTACCTTAATCAAGGGTAATTTATCCTATCCTTTAGCGGAAAAATTAAGTGCAACATTTGACCTTAGCTATACCCTAGCCAATGACCGATACCGGAGTAAACTAGGGCTAAATTGGTCATTAGAAAACATGATACTAAGCTCTACTGCAACTCATGATAGCGATGATAACTGGTCTATTGGCCTATTCACCTCCTTTGGGTTTGGTTATGAACCTACCACTAGTGAACTATTTATGGCCAAAGGCTCTATCGCACGAAGTGGCACACTGGTAGCACGAGTATTTGAAGATGATAATCTGAATGGCCAATTTGATGAAGGCGAAACATTATTAGAAGGAGTCAAAGTCAAAGCACAGCAGAGTCATCGACAAGGTTATACTGGTAAAGAAGGAACTGCTGTTTTAAATAATTTACCACCAGGCAGAAGAACCGATATTGTTGTTGATACAAAAACCATTGCAGATCCCTTTATTATCCCTGCGACCCCAGGTGTTTCCATCACAGCACGTAAAGGCTTAATTGAAGTATTAGATATTCCACTGGTTAATGCAGGTGAGTTAGAGGGAACGGTTTATTTAAATAACAAACAAAATCAAGAGAAAGCCGGTGCCTATTTAAAAGTCAATTTACATGACCAAAATGATAAACTCGTCGCCTCCACTGAAACAGAGTTTGACGGTTACTATCTATTTACAAATATTGTTCCAGGAAAATACACTCTGTCGATTGCTCCTGAAGAGTTAGAAAGAAAAAACCTACACGATGCTCAGATACAAGCATTTGAGTTTAGTGCGGCAGGAGATGTTATTGCAGGAGCCGATATTGTTGCGATGCGCTACACTTTTGTAAAAGGGTATGTGGTTGATCTTGGTGAGTTTAATTCTTTAACTATGCTCAAAGTATACTGGCAAATAATACAAGAAAAATATAATAACACACTGCAGCAGCAAGTTTTTTACAGCAAGCTAGAAGATGAAAAAATGTTTCGTTTGAATGCGGCCTTTTTCAAAGGGCAATCTCAAGCAATACGAGCCTGCGAGTATTTACAAGATATGCAGATAAGTTGCACCGTTAAAGCTTTTGAATTCAAAATTTAACCCAGTAAATGATATTTGAGATGATTAAACGGTCTCTATAATACAATGCAGTAGCAACTCATAGCGATAAAGTGTTCGCTTTTTAATTCCTTTAGTAATAACACTAGAGGTTTCGCCAATGTAAGGAACGTCGATGTTTAACAATTATTGCTTTTTGCTCTTACTCATAGTCGCATTATCAGGCTGCAGTAATACACAGCAAGCACAGCAGAAAACAGCGCAACAAACGCTTGTAACACAACAAGCGATGCTAATGGATAAAGTCGAATCTCTTGAACAGGATATCGAGCAATGGAAAAATGTAGCGCCTAATGTACAACGATTAGTGGCGATAGAAAGTGAATTAACATTATTAATCACGCAACTTAATGCCATCATTGCGCAGGCAGAAAAAAAAGAACACCAAAAAAACAGTGCTATTACACAAATAAACGCTCCCAAAAATCCGATTAATTCGACTAACAGAAACTATGCAGTGCAATTAGCATCGATCAATGATCCTACTGTACTACCTTCACTATGGATTAAAACCACTAAAAACAACCCTAATATATTCAAAGAGATGGAGCCAATAGTTGAAAAAATATCAGTCAATCAACGCGATTATTACCGACTTAAAGCGGGTTCTTTCGGCTCTAAAAGTGAAGCAACACAGGTATGTAAAAAACTCAAAAAAATTGCAGTAAACTGCCTAATTAGCCCTGCTACTGGTGAGCCTCTTGACTATTGATAGCCATTTAACTTTGACTGTATTTAGGCTAAAATATCGGCTCAATTTTAATAAGGGATTATGATGAAATTTAACGTAAGCGCAACGATGTTATGTGCAATAACATTAACAATCACAGGCTGTAGCAACACTTCCCAGCCCTCTGCAGAGATGCAAAAGATCACCAATCAGCAAACAGAAATTGAAATGCTTAAAACACAACAACAAGCACTTCAAGATGAATTAAACGCACTACAAGCGATGCAAAGTGATGTAGAGCGTTTAGTTGAACGCGAAGCAGAACTGAATAAGCTTATTCAAGAATCAAAAGATCTTGCTAAAGAAAATAAAATGAAAGCGATACAAGAGAAACGTAGACTACGTGATGCGCGTCCTTTCTTTATGCTACAAACGGCCTCATTAAATAGCCTTGACGATCTAAAAAATGCATGGCAATTACAACAGGAAGAGTACCCTGAAATTTTAAATGGCTTACCAGCACGTTACCAACAAGTTGAAATGGCGGGTAGAGAATATTTTCGCTTAAAATCAGGCGAGTTTGACCATAAAGGGGACGCAGTAATGACCTGTGAAATGTTAATGGACCTAGGCGCAGACTGCATTGTGGTTAATAACAAAGGCATTAAATTCTAAGTAGCGCCCCGATCTGTGTATTACCTCATTAAATACGCTAACAATTAAAAAGGTGGAATGGTTATTCCACCTTAATTCAAGAGAGCGTTCAAAGTTAGACCTAGAACAAATCATAGCGATTATGCTTGCTACTTACTTTTGCAATAATAATTAAACAGTAAAGCTCAACATCTTCTGACCACAAAATAATACACCATGGCCTTGAGCAAGCTATAAACGCCTTACCGAAGATACATCTTTTAACTGTTGTAATTTAACCACCAGCTTGGCAATGTCATCACTATTAAATACCTCTAAATTCATATCGATGATAGCAGACTGATTTTTAATATTTGACATACTATTCACGCCCAATAAATTTACCTTCTCATTAGAGAGTAAGGTAGTAATATCTTTTAACAAACCACTACGATCTAGTGATTCAAGGCGAAGAGTCAGTGAATATCCCGACGAGTGAGACTCTCCCCAGCTCGCTTCAATAATACGCTCAGGATGTGCATCACGAAGGTCTGCTAATTGCTCACAGTGTTTACGGTGTACTGAAATCCCTCTACCTTGGGTAATATAACCTTCAATATCTTCTCCCGGAATTGGCTGACAGCATCGTGCAACGGAATGCATTAAATTACCAACGCCATCGATAATAATATTATTTCCAGTCTTCTTTGGCGTAAAGCTCTGTTTACGCTTTTCAAGTGCTTCAAGGGCAGCTAAATCCTGCTGCTCTAAGGTTTGCTGGTGATGATGCGCATCTAAAAAATGGACCAGTTGATTTAATCGTAAATCGCCATTACCAATACCTGCAAAAATATCATCATCACAGCTAACATTAAACCGCTCAACTGCAGGTGTAACATCACTGAGTTTCAGTTTTACTTTTGCTAATTCTGTTTCCAGTAATTCACGCCCAGCCTGGATATTTTTATCGCGATCCTGTTTTCTAAACCAAGTCGCCACTTTGTTGCGTGCACGAGGCGCGTTAAGATACCCGAGGTTAGGGTTCAACCAATCACGGCTCGGATTAGGTTCTTTTTGGGTTAGTATCTCAACCTGATCACCAGTTTTAAGCTGATAGGTAAATGGCACAATGTGGTTAGCTATTTTAGCACCAATACAGCGGTGTCCAACTTGGCTATGAATGTAATAAGCAAAATCAACAGGTGTTGAACCAGCGGGTAGATCGATCACCTCACCCGTGGGTGTAAATACATAAACCCTATCATCAAAAACTTGGCTTCGAAGTTCATCAACTAAGTTTTCACTATCAGCAAGGTCTTCTTGCCAAGCGAGTAACTTACGCAACCAAGCAATCTTCTCTTCATAACTATTTGCTGATTTTCCGGCATTTCCACCCTCTTTATATTTCCAGTGTGCAGCGACCCCAAGCTCTGCATCATCGTGCATCTGTTGCGTACGAATCTGCACCTCAATCGCTTTTCCCTCTTCGCCTAAAACCACAGTATGAATAGACTGATAACCATTAGGTTTTGGATTTGCGATATAGTCATCAAACTCACTTGGAATATGATGCCACATAGTATGAATTGCACCTAAGGCGGCATAACAATCCTGTAATTTCTCAACGACAACACGTACCGCTCTCACATCGTAGAGTTGTTCAAATTGCAGCTCTTTTTTCTGCATTTTTCGGTAGATACTATAGATATGTTTAGGCCGACCGTAGGCATTACCTTTGATATTCATATCAGTCAATGAAGCTTGTACTTTGGTCACAAAGTCATGGATGTAGTTTTCACGATCGATACGTTTTTCAGCCAGTTGTTTGGCTAATTTTTTATAGGTATCAGGTTCAAGATAACGAAATGAAAGATCTTCAAGCTCCCACTTTAATTGGCCAATGCCTAAACGGTTTGCTAATGGCGCGTAAATTGAAGATATTTCACGTGCAACCAGCACTTTTTTCTCTTCATCAGCGATTTTAACTTGGCGTAGATAACAGATACGTTCAGCGAGTTTAATCACCACAGCGCGAACATCTTCTACCATTGCTAGGAGCATATGGCGCAGATTATCGACCTGTGAGGCAACAATTTTAGTTGACCCCTTATTCTGTAATGCACGAATTCCTTCCATGTCCATTGCGCCTTTAACAAGCTTTGCAATGCGCTTAGGCCACATTTCATCAACCTGTTCTTGGGTGACTATTTTATGGTCTAATAATGGAAAAATAAGCGCGGCATTCAAGGTGTCTCGATCCATATCAAGCGTCACCAGAATCTCTACCATTTCAGTACCCAGCTCTAACAATGGAAACTGTTCAGGCTTACTGCAAAGGGTCATTATTTTTTCATAGTTTTCTAGTAGGCTAGTTTGATCCTTTTCATTTAACCCTAATGTAGTTACCCATTTACTGGGATCTTTCTGTGCAGTTTGAAAAAAATGTGTATCGCGAACTGAAACCATGAAAACTCCAAATTTAATACTTGCCTAGGGTCTGTTGATCTTTACAACAATTTATTGGCTGCTCCCACATCAATACTCGAAAAAGCCAGTAAAAGTAGTCACCAAAGGCAATCCTACGGTAGACGAAATTCGCTTAGAATGACTAAGCGACAGTCCACCAGCCTTTTCAAGGCACGTTGTGTTGAACAAAAAACGGCTAAGTCAACAGGTGCTAGTAGAAACTATTTAATAAACAGCGCCATCGACTCTACATGCCCAGTTTGTGGAAACATATCTAATACACCTAATTTAGCCAATTTATAGCCTTTTTCCAACAGTTGTTGGCTATCACGAGCCAGAGTGACCGGATCACACGAGACATAAACAATGTGTGATGGCTTGAGCGAGATAATAAAGGGAATCGACTCAAGCGCTCCTGCTCGTGCAGGATCCAATAAGACTTTATTAAAGTCATTCTCTGCCCATGATTGTTGGCTAAGTTGCGCTGCGCTTAAATCAGCTTGATAAAACTGAGTATTATTTAAGGCGTTACACTGCGCATTTTGCGTGGCACGGTCGACCATTGTTTGAATTCCTTCAACACCAACCACCGATTCAACTTTAGTCGCGATAGGTAAAGTAAAGTTCCCTAATCCACAAAATAGATCCAATACTTTATCTTGCGCGTTTAAATTTAACCACGACAATGCTTGTTTAACCATTTTTTGATTAACTATTTCATTAACTTGTAAGAAATCAGTAGCACAAAATTTGAACTGGCACTGCCAGTCATCTAAGGAGTAACTTAAGCGCTCTTCACCGTACAATAAAACCGGCTTTTTATGATTAGGAAGGCTAAAGAAGTTCACCTGATGCTGTTCACAAAATCTATTAATGAGTGATAAATCAGCGTTGGATAAAACCTTAAGGTGACGCAGTAATACTACCGCACCTTGATCAGACCAGATAAGCTCAACATGCCCCAAATCCGCTTTACTACTAAAACCATTCAGTAATGTTTTCAGAGGCATAATCAAGGCTTCTAAAGGTGCCTTTAATACCGGGCAGACTTGCTGTTCGATTAGATCATTACTCTGTGAGCGCCGAAATCCCATCTGCACCTTTTTACTTTTTTTATTATATTGCAGGCCAAAACGCGCGCTACGACGATATCCCCATGGTGAAGCGGTGATGGCATCTTCAAGAGCAATCTCTGATTGCTTTGCAAAACGGCTGAACAAATCAATTAATCCAGTTTCTTTAATCACAATTTGCTGTTGTGCAGAAGTATGTTGCAAATGGCATCCACCACACTCCTCATAATGCTGGCAGAGTGGTGCAATTCGATGTTCACTAGCTTCATTAATATTAATGATTGTCCCTTTAGTGAATCGTTTTTTACTTTCAGTTATCTGTACATCAACATTTTCACCGGATAAGCCTCCATCAATAAATAAAGGCTTTTTTTGAAAAAATGCGATACCTCGTCCTTGATGATCAAGCTTTTCGACTAATACATTTTTCAAAATACGATTTTTTATACTATTTTTGGGTGATGCTTTAAAGAACTGAGCCATAAGTAATTCACAGGTAAGGGAAGCTATGCCATCATAGCCTTATAGACACTCATGATACTTCAAAATAACAACTCATCAAGGCTAATTATAGCAATGCGATGGGGATGAAATTATTCATTCCGATACTGTTTGTATAACAAAACAAACCACATGATGATTTGGCATTAAAATGAGCGGTCGAATAAAACAGGATCATTGCATTCATTTCATCGACTAAAAGATTAGATAAATACCTATGACAAAATATGGACTGCGCGCTCAAGTCATCACTTATACCATCTTACCTACCATACTAATTGGCGGGTTATTAGCGACCTATTTCACCATTAATCGTTATATGCAGGGGAATGATTTTCTTATTAACCGCGCGATTAATATTACCGAGCCTCTCGCGATTGCTAGCGAATATGGTATCCAAGATGAAACACGTACCATTTTAAGACGTATCATCGGCGCAACGCACCGAAAAAACAGTGCAATGATCAAAAGTATTGCTATTTTCGATGCCGAAAATAAACTCTTTGTGACCAGTAACTATCACCGCAATTTTCAACTATTAAAAATTGAGCAGGGGCAAAGTATTCCCGAAATAACTCAGGTGATTCACCATCTAGATAGTACAGTAATTCAAACCCCCATTATTGATGAATCCAATTTCTTAGAATATCAACTGACCTTTGATCAACCCCGTAAAGTAATCGGTTATGTTTCTTTAGAGATTAATCGCTCACAGGTAGATCTTCTCTTTTTCCGCGATGCTGCGTTATCATTGATCGTAGTATTAATGGGTATTATCGGCAGTCTCTTTTTTGCCTTTAGACAAGCCAAACGCATTACCGGTCCAATTACAGAGATGGCCTCTGTGGTTGAAAAAATTAGTCTTGGACGCCTTAATGCGCGTGTAGAAGGAAGTTATAGCGGGGAGATCGAATCCTTAAAAGATGGTATTAACCAGATGGGCTTTGCCATGTCAAAGCACCATGAAGAGATGCAAGATAATATTGACCAAGCAACCAGTGAATTGCGTGAAACCCTCGACTTGATGGAAGTGCAAAACATCGAGCTAGATATCACAAGAAAAGATGCGCAACAGGCGGCTTCGGTTAAATCAGAGTTCCTTGCTAACATGAGTCATGAGTTACGTACCCCACTCAATGGTGTTATCGGCTTTGCAAGACAACTTTTGAAAACTCAAATGACCACAAATCAAGTCGATTACCTGCAAACTATCGAGCGCTCTGCCGGTAATCTATTAAATATCATCAACGATATACTCGACTTCTCTAAATTAGAAGCGGGTAAATTAACCCTAGAGCATATCCCTTTTGATCTGCGTGAATGTATTGATGAAACCATGCATCTGCTCGCCCCAAGTGCACACGAGAAGAAACTTGAACTGAGTATGATGGTAGACTCCGAAGTCCCCTCTGATGTTCTGGGGGATGCAATGAGGCTACAACAAATTCTCACTAATCTGATTGGTAACGCGATTAAGTTTACCCAAGAAGGAAATATTGAGGTACAGATTCAACGTATCAGGCAAGAGGACGATGTTGATAATAATGTGACTCTGAAAATTATGATCTCCGACACCGGTATCGGTATTTCAGAAAAACAGCAACAACAACTATTTAAAGCATTTGGTCAAGCAGACTCAAGCGTAACACGCCAATATGGCGGTACAGGCTTAGGCTTAGTTATCACTCAAAAACTAGTTACTGAAATGCAGGGTAGTATAGATCTCGTTTCAGCACCTAACCAAGGCTCTACATTCTGGTTTACCATCACTATTGAAAAAAATAGCCACAGCCCATTAGAGCAATTGCCACTTGATCAACTGCAAAAGCAATCTATTTTAGTTTATGAAACTAATGAGTTTGCAGCCCGTGCTTGTTCGCAATTACTAAACCAGTGGCGAACCACACTTACCCTAGCGGAAACAGAGTTACAACTACAGCGAAGTCTAGACAAACAATACAGTAGTATTGTCATTGGCTATAGCCATTGCGATAACCTACAGCCCTTACTTAGTCATATCGAAAAAGCAAAATCGTTCACTAAAAACATTGTCGTTTTGATAAACTCCAGTGATCCAAGTATTTTTGAGATGATTCAAAAAATGGGGGTTAATCACTGCTTAAGCAAACCGATCAACCATAAGCATTTAGCCAATGTACTCGTCCCTGAAAATGAAAGTAGTCCAGAATTAATTGCACCACAAAATATACCGGCTTTAGTGCGAAAAGATATCAATGTCATGGCGGTCGATGATAATCCAGCCAATTTAAAGCTTATTCAAGCAATGCTTAATGATAGAGTTAATCATGTTACTACCTGCGTCAATGGCCAGCTAGCTGTAGATCAATCACAACTGCAAAAGTTTGATCTTATTTTCATGGATATTCAAATGCCAATACTTGATGGCATCAGTGCTTGCCTGAAAATTAAAGACGGCAACACCAATAATGAAACTCCAATTATTGCCGTAACAGCGCATGTTTTACCAGGAGAAAAAGAGCAGTTCCTGCAACAAGGAATGGATGATTGTTTAGCAAAACCGATAGATGAACACGCATTACAACAGATCATCAACAAATGGACACCTGACGCAAAATTACTTGAAAGCGTGGCACAAAATAGTCCTGATTCTCTGCCACCAACAAGCAATCACAATGTATCATTTGACTGGCAGTTAGCACTCAAACAATCTGCCGGCAAAGAAGACCTCGCGAAAGAGATGCTCACTATGTTGCTCGCAGACTTTCCAGAAATTGCAGAGTGCGCTAATAAAGCCATAAATAATGAGATTGATAACGTTCACCTTACCCAAGTAATCCATAAATTTCATGGTGGTTGTAGTTACAGTGGCGTACCTAAACTAAAGAAAATTGCAGCCGTGATTGAACAGGAGCTAAAACAGGGAATTAGCCCTGACTTATTAGAGCCAGAGCTATTGGAATTATTAGATGAATTAGAAAACGTTCAACGAGCGGCTTCAGAGTATCTTTAAAGTAGCCGCTGAATAAAACTATTCCGCATCTTTGGATATATGTAGTTGCCTTGTCGGGAAAGCAAATTGAGCATTGTTGTGGTCAACAATTTTAGCCACTTTAAGTAGCACATCCTGTTTAATGGAGTGAAACTCTACCCAATTTGTGGTTTTAGTGAAGGTATAAATAAAGAAATCTAAGGACGAATTATTAAACAGGTCAAAGTTCACGATAAGCGTTTGGCTTGTATCAATTTCAGGGTGATTTAGTAACATCTCGCGTACTTCCTGAATAATGGTTTCAACTTGATTAATATCGCCATAACGTAAACCAAAGTTTTCCTTGATACGACGGTTACTCATGCGAGAGGGGTTTTCAACCACAATTTGTGTGAATAAGCTATTCGGTACATACAAAGGGCGCTTATCAAAAGTACGAATACGTGTCACTCGCCAACCAATATTCTCGACAGTGCCTTCTATAGACTTATCAGGACTGCGGATCCAGTCTCCCACTTTAAAAGGTTTATCCATATAGACCATAATCGCACCAAACAAATTCGACAATAGATCTTTCGAAGCCATTCCGACAACTAATCCGCCCATACCACCAAAAGCAAGTACACCTGAAACGCTAACACCAAGCGTTTGCAAAACAGAGAGTAAAATAATGACCGAGATAGATAACTTAGCTAATTTCGCAACTGCAGTCACCGTCGTGGTATCGGTATTATCATCAGCGACATAAATCATTTCAGCTTGAGTAATAAAACGCCAAAATCCCCAACCAAGTAAGATTAAAATAGATATTTTTTGTACTAATGGCAGGTAATGCGAAATAAACAGCTGTTCACTTTCAGCGACAATGCGTAAGGCCATTGACCCACCCATTAGCACAATTAACCAATTAGTCGGTCGCGAAATAGCAAACCATACAATATCATCCCAGTGATTAGTCGTATTGACGATCATGCGTTCTATTTTGCTGGTCACAACACGCCAAACTAGTTGCACTAATAACGTAATTAGTAACACCAACGCAAAATTGGCAACCCAACTGCCAATATCCAGTGCCATTAAAAGTTTACTAAGATATAACTCAAACTGTTCAATCATCTTTCACCTAAAATATATAAAATTATTAACAACATCTATGGTACTGCTTATACACTAAGCAAACAAATTAAACTAAAAAGCAATAAGATAGCAAAAATCAGAATTGCGACCTCGATAGCTTGTATAACTTATAAGAAAACAATTATAATTGCACAAATAACAAACAACTTGTTATTACACAACGCTTACAAGGAATGTAGCTATGAAACTCAATAAAATAGTATCGTCTATGATACTTTGCTCTGCGATCGCCCTTCCCTCTATTTTTACACCAGCCATTGCTGATGTTGCAGACTCGGACTTTAAAAACGTCGGGTATATGCCAACTTATCGTGGCTATTTAATGGATAAAATAGAATTTTCTAAATTAACACATGTTATGTATTCGTTTGCTCGCCCTGATGCACAAGGAAATATTTACTTCTATGGGAGCGGAAGCGCTTCACAACTTGCGAGCTTGGTTGCAAAATCTGCAACAGCAAAAGTCGGGGTTGCATTAGGTGGCTGGGATGATAATTACAGCACTGCGCGTATCTTTGAAAATTTAACAGCCAATCCAACAACACGTACAAACTTAGTCAATAATATTGTGCAATTTGCAAAGACCCACAATATCGATGGTATTGATATGGATTGGGAACACCCAACAGCATCTTCGGCAAATAATTACACGCTGTTCATGACAGAACTTGCGGATGCTTTGCATGCAGAGGGCTTATTTTTATCGGCGGCCGTTATATCTTATGGTCCAATGGGAGCGCATGTACAGGATGCAGTCCTAGATAAACTCGATTTTGTAAATTTAATGGCTTACGACGCACAAGGTCACCCAGATGGGCATCACTCATCTATGCAGGTCGCCATTGAGTCTGTTGCTTACTGGAAAGGTCGTGGTATTGATCCTAAAAAGATTGTATTAGGAACACCTTTTTATTCTCGTGGTGCGGCAGTTGAAACCTATGCACAGATCATTGCTAGCTCTCCTGATAATGCTTGTTTAGATAATGCTAATGGACGAATGTATAACGGCATCCCGACAACACGTGCAAAAACACAATATGCCATCGACAATGTTGGCGGTATTATGAACTGGGAGCTAGGACAAGATAGCTTTACTCAATATTCTTTATTAAGTGCAATTGATGATGTAATTAATCAAGTACCTGATTATATTTGTGATACTGGTAATCCAGAAGTGACACCAACACCAACACCAACAGTGACGAGTACACCCACACCAGTGATCACACCGACACCGATTGTTAGTATTACACCGACACCTGTTGTGGGTGATATTACTGTCTTTATTCCAGGACAAACCGTGGCTAAAAATGGTGATATCGTCAGCTATCAAGGTAGTTGTTACCAAGCTAAAAACAACCCGGGAACATGGGAAGTACCAACAGCTTCGTCGTGGTTCTGGAATAGCGCACAGTGTTCAACGATTCCAACACCAACGCCTGTTATTACAGTAACTCCGAGTTTGACGCCAACACCGATTGTTACAGCAACACCGACACCGGTAGTCACTGCGACACCAACGCCGATTGTTACCTCTACACCAGTGGTGACACCAACGCCACTGCCAGAAATCACTGAAACGACATGGGATAAAAACAGCGTTTATAACAACGGTGATGAAGTGCTTGTGAATGGTGTTGTGTATACGGCTCGTTGGTGGACAAAGGGTGAAAACCCTGTAGATTCAACGCAATGGGGAGTTTGGAAAAAACAATAGTCTTGTTTTATAGTGGCAGTTTTGCAGTGACTGTTGTGTAAAGCGGCTAAATAAAAAAGCCACCGAGTTATTAACTCCGTGGCTTTTAATCAATCGATGCAGGCGAGTGGAAACTAATCGCGAACGTAGATCACTTCCATCGTCTCTTCATCTTCATCCCAATCATCGTCATCATCTTCAGCGACGTAATCTTCATTAACGCTGTCCATTGTTGACTCATGGTAATCATCCCATTGGAATTCGACCTGTTGGCGCTCTTCTTCAGCAGTGTACTCCGTTGGCATCTCTTCTAAGTGATCAGCCACATTCTGACATACCTCTTGCGTACCTGTTTTTGAAATAGCCGCAATTTTATAAACCGGCCCATCCCATTCAAGACGATCAATAACCGATTGCATCACCTCTTCAGCTTCTTCAGTTGGTAATAGATCTGTTTTATTAAAGATCAACCAGCGCTGTTTCGAGGCTAATTTCGGGCTATGCTTAGCGAGCTCTTCTAAAATTATTTCTGCATTATCAGCAGGATCAGTACCATCTGCCGGTAATAGATCAACCATATGTAATAAAACGCGACAACGTTCAAGGTGACGCAAGAAACGCGTTCCAAGCCCAGCCCCTTCTGAAGCACCTTCGATTAACCCAGGAATATCAGCAATTACGAAGCTACGACCGTGACCCATACTTACAACACCAAGGTTTGGAATAAGGGTCGTAAATGGGTAATCCGCAACTTTAGGTTTTGCTGCTGACACACTACGAATAAAAGTTGATTTACCCGCATTTGGAAGTCCTAACATACCAACATCAGCTAACAAGAGAAGCTCTAATTGTAAATGACGAATCTCTCCCGGCGTTCCATCGGTCTTTTGACGAGGTGCACGGTTAGTACTGGTTTTAAATCGTGCATTACCAAGGCCATGGAAGCCACCTTTAGCGACTAATAGCTTTTGACCTTCAGTGGTTAAATCGCCGATTACCTCACCCGTATCTTCATCGCGAGCACGTGTACCAATAGGCACAGGAATCACTAAATCTTTACCACGAGAACCTGTACAATCACGCGTTTGTCCATTCTCTCCACGCTCAGCTGCGTAGAAACGTACAAAACGGAAATCAACAAGGGTATTTAAATTCTCATCTGCTTGAAGGTAGACATCACCACCATCGCCACCATCGCCACCATTAGGGCCACCACGTGGGATATATTTTTCTGTACGAAAGCCGACACAGCCGTTGCCACCATCTCCAGCGTCAACCTTAATTTTTGCTTCATCAACAAACTTCATTACAACCTCCAAGAAAAACATGCACAACATTTTGCTGCGCACTGATTATACCTATTTCTATTAAACATAGATCACATTTTTATGGGTAATAGAGATAGATAAGTAAAAAAAAAGCCCCGCATAAGCGAGGCTTTAGAATCTTACTTCGAAACTGAATTATTCAGCAACGATGCTCACGTATGAACGTAGTGGTTTACCTTTCTTTTCGAATTTAACTGTACCAGTTTCTTTCGCGAAAAGAGTGTGATCTTTACCAAGACCAACATTTAGGCCAGCGTGGAATTTAGTACCACGTTGACGTACAAGGATATTACCAGCTAATACAGACTCGCCACCAAAACGTTTAACACCTAAGCGTTTACTTTCTGAATCACGACCGTTATTAGTACTACCACCAGCTTTTTTATGTGCCATTTTTAATAACTCCTAATTAAGCGTTAATCGCAGTAATTTTAACTTCAGTAAACCACTGGCGATGACCAGCTTGAGTACGTGAATGTTTACGACGGCGGAACTTAACGATTTTAACTTTTTTACCACGACCGTGTGCAACTACTTCAGCAGTTACTTTACTTCCGTCTACGTATGGAACACCAACTTTGATGTCGTCTGCGTTTGCTACTAGAAGAACTTTATCAAATTCAACAGTTGCGCCAGCTTCTACATCTAGTTTTTCCAAACGAAGAGTTTGTTCTACAGCAACACGGTGTTGCTTGCCACCACTCTGGATAACAGCGTACATGTTTATTACTCCGTTCAGGCGTCTCGTGCTATTCATCTAGGAACCAGCATCGAGAGCACACTTATTAATCACAATGGAGGCGGAGTTTACGGCAATTAATGTCACTTGGCAATAATAAATGGAAAAAATAATAGAAATAGTTGCAACTTCTATTCCACATTACAAATAGACGATTTTACGAGTAAACAAAAACACTAAATATCAACGAGTTGATAAAAAAAGGTGCAGTGAATCTAGAAATGAAATTAGTTATTATTATTTCCCATATCAGAGTTGAGATAAGTACTATAAAGGGCAATAATAAACACTTATTTTATCGCGCTTACTTCGGAACCGTTACATCATGGATATTAAACAGATTCAACAATTATCAAACAATGAAATGCTACAAGTAAACGCATTAATTCAAGCACAATTAACCTCTGATGTAGCGCTAATTAATCAACTTGGCTTTTATATCGTTAATAGTGGTGGCAAACGTATTCGCCCTTTAATCACTATATTAGCAGCTAAGGCACTTGATATACATAACGATAAAACCACTAAATTAGCCGCAATTATTGAATTTATTCATACAGCAACACTATTACATGATGATGTGGTAGATGAATCTGATCTTCGCCGTGGCGAGAAAACAGCGAATGCTCTTTTTGGTAATGCTGCCAGCGTTTTAGTGGGTGATTTTTTATATACACGCTCTTTTCAGATGATGACTGATTTACAAAACCTTAAAGTGATGGACGTTCTTTCAAATGCCACCAATGTCATTGCCGAGGGTGAAGTTTTACAGCTAATGAACTGTAACGACCCAGATACTACTGAAAAAAGTTATATGGATGTTATCTACTTTAAAACAGCTAAGCTTTTTGAAGCTGCTACGCAATTAGTCGCAGTTTTGGGTGAACAGCCCACTGAAATTGAACAAGCTTTGTTAAATTATGGAAAATATCTCGGTACCGCTTTCCAGCTAACAGATGATGTGATGGATTATAACTCTGACGCCTCTGAAATGGGTAAAAACACAGGTGATGACTTAGCAGAAGGAAAACCAACATTACCATTACTTTATGCGATGCAACACGGTAACGAAACACAAGTCACCTTAATTCGAGATGCAATCGAAAAAGGCAACGGAATGGACCACTTTGATGACATTATGCAGGCATTAAAAGAAACCAACGCCTTATCATATACGCAACAACGTGCGCTAGAAGAAGCAGATAAAGCGATAGCCGCTATCTCGATTTTACCTGAAAACGATTATAAACAAGCCTTGATTAGCCTTGCACACTTAGCGGCCAATCGTAAAAACTAGTGGACATGCCGTTACAACTCGCAACGGCAGTAGCTCACTAAATTTAGCTAAAGTAAGCGACCTTATCACTTAAATCACTAGATAATCGATGCAGTTGCGTTGCGCTATCTGCATTTTCTACCGCAGCTTTATGGTTATCACTATTCAGTGTACTAATACGATTTGCATTAGCAGATATCTCTTGTGTCACAAGCGCCTGCTCTTCTGAAGTCGCGGCAATAGCATCAGATTGTTCTGCAATTAATACGACCTGATTAGCAATACTCTTGAGTGACTCTCCAACTTCAAAAGCATGTGAAGTTACTATACTGCCACGCTCTTCACTTTTCTCCATCATATTGACTGCGCTGGATGTACATTGGCGTAACTGTTCCATAATCGTAACTACTTCTTTAACCGACTCCTGCGTTCTAGCGGCTAATGTGCGGACTTCATCGGCAACTACGGCAAAACCTCGCCCTTGTTCCCCAGCGCGTGCGGCTTCAATGGCTGCATTCAAAGCCAGCAAATTAGTTTGCTCCGCAATTTCATCAATCATCTTAGTGACACTTTGAATGTTATCGCTTTCTTGACTGACTTTTTTGATCGCCTCTGAGGATGCTTTGAGTTGTGAATTTAATTCACTAATATCGGTTGTCATCTCAATAACTAAAGAAGAGCCTGAATGCGCATCATTTTTGGCAATATTAACACTGCTCGCAATCTCTTCTATCTGCTGTGCAGATGATTGCGCCGTCGCAGCTATCTCCTCTATTGCAGCCACAACTTGGTCTATTTCCATCTGTTGTTGCTGAGACATCTCCAAGCTACTGTCTGCGTTCCCAGCCACACTATTAGATTGTTGATGTAGTTTATTACTATTTTTTCGTAAACCAGTTACCAGCTCATTTAACTGTGTTGCCATGGTATGCACACCATGTATTAATTTATCAACCTCATTCTGAGAATCAGGCGTAGTTTCACCGACATTAAAGCTAACCTCTCCATTACCTAACCGTTGCATATAGCCGGTTAAAGATTTTAACGGCGTGATCATTTTACCGACAAAAATAATCATAATTAATAAGGTAAAGCCACCTACTAATGCTGAAATTGTAATAATAGTCAGTAAGAGTTGCTTACTTTCTCTGGTTATTTCAGCGACGGTTGTTCCCCCAACTAGCTTCCATTGCCAGCCTGGCACATTAGCATAAACAAGATAACTAGCTTGATTACTTTTATCTGTATATTGAACAACACCTTGTTCAGAGTTAAATAAAGAGGAGAGGATTTTTCCTACTAATGGTGCACTATTTTTCGTAGGGAAGAGATAACTGCCTTTATCTTTTTCAGCATTACTCAAGACAAAACTTTCACCGGTTTCTCCCCAGCGAATATTAGCAAGGTTTGCAAAAACTTCTTCAGTGGCAACCCCAATTGGAATTCCAATAAAAGAAATGGCAACGATCTGACCTAGATTATTTTTAATAGGTTCATAATAGGTTAAATATTCATCACCAAATAAATCGACTTTGGCATAATACGGACTACCAGTCGTTAATGATTGATAGCCATCGTGTTGCTTACCTAATAAAGTGCCAACAGCACGCTGACCATTTTCTTTTTTCAAAGAGGTAGAGACACGTAAAAAATCATCACCTGATTTTAAAAACAACGTTGCGATTGCCCCCGTATCACGATAAAAAAGATCCACTTCATCAAAGTGGTTGATCACTGAAACGCCATTAATAGTAGCGTTATTGACGCGATGTCCATTAACTATCACCACATCATTTTGTAGCGTTAACCCACGAAGGTAGGCATGCTGGAAAGTTGAACCAAGTTTTTCAGCATTTTCTAGATAAGTACCAAATTGGCTTGATATAGTGGTTGCGAGCGCACTTACACGCGACTGTTGTTCAGCTAACGTACGATTTAATAGTACTTGTGAAATGTTTTTATAAACGAGTACTGCAATAGTTGAAAAACCTAATACCAAACATAAGCTGATAATAGAGACCATTTGAACCGTTACGGTTCGGTTTTTGTAAGCTTTCATAGATGACTTCTCCTTTTATACTCATAAAAGAGTAGTTAGGAGCAAATAAAAGACAAGTAAATATCAAATTAAAGATCGGTTTAATTGACTAAAGTCATCTTTAAAAAAAAGCCCTTATCATGTGACCATGATAAGGGCTTATATTAATTAAGTTTATTAATCATTAATTAAACAAATGGATTCACTTGAATCATTGTTTCATTACGATCAGGGCCAGTAGAGATGATATCCATTGGCACACCAGTTAACTCTTCTAAACGCTTAATGTAAGCTTTTGCATTTTCAGGTAATGCATCGTAAGAAGTAACACCAAATGAAACCTCACTCCATCCAGGCACTGTTTCATAGACAGGAACAGCTACTTCGTAACCATCAGCAGACATTGGAGGCACATCCACTACTTTACCATCAGGCATAGTGTAACCAGTACAGATTTTAATCTCTTCTAAACCATCAAGTACATCAAGTTTAGTTAAGCAGAAACCAGTAATACTGTTTAGTTGTACTGCACGTTTAATTGCAACAGCATCAAACCAACCTGTACGACGTAAACGCCCTGTTGTTGCACCAAACTCATGACCAACTGTACCTAAATGGTGACCAGCTGGGTCTAATTTATCAACGCCATCATAAAGCTCAGTCGGGAAAGGCCCAGAACCAACACGTGTGGTATAAGCTTTAACAATACCTAAAACGTAATTTAGGTGTGTTGGCCCAAAACCACTGCCCGTAGCCACGCCACCCGCAGTAGTATTTGAAGAGGTTACATAGGGGTATGTACCATGGTCGATATCAAGTAGAGTACCTTGCGCACCTTCAAACAGGATATTGTCACCACGTAGGCGTGCTTTATCTAGCTCATCGGTAACATCAATAACCATGCTGATTAGCAATGGTGCCATCTCAGTCATTTGTGCAAGTACATCTTCATAGCTTACAGGGTCTACTTTGTAGTAATGCTCTAACTGGAAGTTATGGTATTCCATTACTTCTTTTAGTTTTACTGCAAATGTTTCCATGTTGAATAGATCATCAACACGTAATCCACGGCGAGAAACTTTATCTTCGTAAGCAGGACCGATACCACGACCAGTAGTACCGATTGCTTTATTACCACGTGCTTTTTCACGCGCCATGTCTAATGCCACATGGTAAGGTAAAATAAGAGGACAGCCTTCACTGATAAATAGGCGCTCTTTTGCAGGAATACCTTTATCAGTAAGCATGTTCATCTCTTTGAACAATGCATCAGGTGCTAATACAACACCATTACCGATAACACATTTTACGTTTTCACGCAGGATGCCTGATGGGATAAGATGAAGAACCGTTTTCTCCCCATCGATTACCAATGTATGACCCGCATTGTGTCCGCCTTGATAACGAACTACCCATTGTGCTTTGTCTGTTAGTAGGTCTACAACCTTACCTTTACCTTCGTCACCCCATTGAGTGCCAAGAATTACTACGTTTTTTCCCATCAGAATCACATGTCTCTAGCGAATTGAGCGGGGATTTTAGCAAATATTAATTACCTTGATCAATCTCTTTATGAGTAAATCACTATTTGTTTAAATTTCAGGCGAAAAAAAAGGCAACTAAGTTGCCTTTTAAAATAGATGGAGTAAGTGTTAATCCTTACTATTCATGAACTTAAAGAACTCTGAATCTGGACTTAACACCATCACGTCATCTTTACCTGAAAAGCTTTTTTCATAAGCTTGCATACTACGTAGGAAAGCAAAGAAATTTGTGTCTTGTGCATAAGCATCTGCATAAATCTTAGCGGCTAACGAGTCACCGTTACCACGAACCTCTAAAGACTCTTTGTTAGCTTGCGCTAACATAACAGAAACCTTACGGTCAATATTTGCACGAATCACTTCTGACTTCTCTTGACCTTGAGAACGATGCTCTCTTGCTACCGCTTGACGCTCAGCACGCATACGCTTATAAACACTGTTACTTACTTCATCAGGCAGGTTAATCTTTTTAATACGTACATCAACAACTCTGATCCCCAACTCCGATGAACGAGCCATACGTTTCAATGCGGTTTCCATTACTTCACCACGTTTACCAGAAACAATTTCCTTAATCGTGTGGGAACCAATTTCATTACGCAAACCATTATTAATTTTACGTTTTAATAACGCTTCTGCTTGCATCTTATTACCACCTGTTGCCAAGTAATAAACAGACAGGTCAGCAATTTGCCATTTAACGTAAGAGTCAATGATCAGATCTTTTTTCTCTGAGGTTACAAAACGATCCGCTTGATCGTCTAATGTTTGAATACGAGTATCCATAATACGTATCGAGTCAATAATCGGCACTTTAAAGTGTAGCCCAGGGCCAAATACAACTGGGTTGCCCTCTGCATCACGTTTAACCTTGCTAAACTGCATGACGATACCGCCCTGCCCTTCTGACACGACAAATGCACTACTGATGAAACCTAAAAACAGTATGATAGGTAAAATTAAAAGTTTATTCATAATTACTCTCTCCCGCCACTGCGGCTACTACGAGATAATCTCTCACTTGTTGAACTCCGTTCATCTAAATCAGCTTTTTCATCCGCACGTGAGCGCGTTTCTATTTCACTTGAATAAGGCGCTTCTACCTCCTTGGTTTTACTCATTAGTTTATCTAATGGTAAGAAGGTCAAGTTACCGCCCGCTTTATTATCAATTAACACCTTAGAGCTGTTATTAAGTACCGACTCCATTGTTTCGATATAAATACGCTGACGTGTTACTTCTGGATTTGCTTGATATTGAGGCAGTAGGTTTTTAAAACGTGCAACTTCACCCTCTGCTCGCAAGACTAAACCTTCGCTGTAAGCTTGTGCTTGCTGCTCAATACGTTTAACTTGACCACGTGCAATCGGCTCTTTTTCACGCTCATAAGCTTCAGCTTCACGTACAAAACGCTCTTCATCTTCTTGCGCTGCAATAGCATCATCAAAAGCGGCTTTAACCTGCTCAGGAGGACGTGTTTGCTGTAAGTTCACATCAACAATATCGATACCAAGATCATAAGGCTCTATAATTTTATCAACCATTTCCCATGTATCTTGACGAACCACTTCACGGCCTGTTGTTAATACATCATCCATGGTTGAGTGACCAACCACAAAACGCAGAGAGCTATCTAATGCCTGTAATAAGCTGTTATCAGCATTAGTAACACTAAACAGATATTTTTCAGGCGATACTATACGGTATTGAATTTCCATGCCTACAGTGACGATGTTTTCGTCTTCAGTTAGCATAAATCCCGTTGTTGGCATGGTACGGAACGCTTCAACATTGATAGGAATAATTTCATCAATAAATTTTGGATTCCAATGTAAGCCAGGTTCAACTTGGCTATGATAAGCACCAAAACGTAACACTACACCACGATCAGACTCTTTAATGGTGTACCAACCACTAACAAACCAGACCACAAATAACAACGCTGCAATAGCAATGACAGCGAACTTTCCGCCACCACTTTTATTACCGCCACTTCCTGATGATGGTTTTTTACCAAATAAACCACCGAAAAGGTCAGACATTTTCTGAAATACAACATCTAGATCAGGTGGCCCCTGCTCATTTTTTTTGCCGTTATTCTGCCACGGGTCTTGATCTTTCTTACCGTCTTTCCCCGGTTCATTCCAAGCCATCCAAGCCATTTTAGCCCTCGATATGTAAGTAATTAAATTTAAAATATTAATGTAGCAATGATCTTAACAAGAATAAAGCTACTATGACATATTATGTTACTATTTATTTTGCACAATACACGCTTCTAGCGCACCATCAAACTGTTTTCGTAAACGCGATAGATCAACATTGTTAATGCGAATATCTAATATGCAGTCCCCATTTTCGTCATAACTTTCATTATCAATACAATTGAGCTCATAAAACGCTGCGCGTAATTTGCCCTGTGCAGGCGGAATAGCGAGTTGCAAAGCACGAATTTGCCCAGATAATAATGAACTTAATGCTTCAAAAAGTAACTCAACACCTTCACCAGTACGAGCCGATAGCCAAACGCGCATCGGTTTTTCTTCATCATCAAAGTCAATCCGTGGCGAAACATCATCAAAAGCATCAATTTTATTCATGATAATCAACTGTGGAACATCACCAGCATCGATATCAGTCAATACACGCTCTACAGCATCAATATTGCCTCGATAGTTTTCATCAGAGCAATCAACGACATGCAATAGCAATGTTGCTTCTCTTGTTTCTTGAAGAGTAGCTTTAAAAGCGGCCACTAAATCATGCGGTAAATGACGAACGAAACCAACCGTATCAGCTAAGATACAATTACCCACATCGCCTATTTCGATTTGACGTAAAGTAGGGTCGAGTGTCGCAAAGAGTTGGTCGGCTGCATACACCCCCGCATCGGTGATTTGGTTAAACAGTGTGGATTTACCTGCATTGGTGTAACCCACTAATGATACGGTAGGTACCTCTGCGCGTTGACGAGCGCGACGGCCTTGATCACGTTGTTTAGCAACTTTTGCCAAACGCCCTTTGATGGCTGTGATACGAGCACTTAATAAACGCCTATCTGTTTCTAGTTGAGTTTCCCCGGGGCCACGCATGCCTACACCACCTTTTTGTTTATCTAGGTGACTCCAACCACGAATAAGGCGCGTTGACATAAAGCGAAGCTGCGCTAATTCAACTTGTAATTTACCTTCGTAGGTACGTGCACGCTGTGCAAAAATATCTAAAATTAGCGCTGTTCTATCTAGCACTAAACATTGGCAGATAGCCTCTAAATTACGCTGCTGTGCAGGTGTTAATGAGTGATTAAAAATAACCACATTAGCCCCTAAAGTTTGCACTGTATCAGCAATTTCTTGGGCTTTACCGGTACCAACAAAATAACGTGCATGGGGAGACTTTCGAGGGCCTGTTACTGTGCCAACAGTTTCGACACCAGAAGAACTGACTAATAGCTTAAGCTCGTCAAGATCCTCTTTTTTTTCATCATCAGAAAAAGTGATATGAACTAAGACAGCCTGTTCACCGGCTTCATAACGATCAAACAAATAATTGCTCCAAAATAGGAAATAGAAAATAGAAAAGAAGTAGGTTATTTCAATCTGATAAATAACATACAGACCAATAATCCTACCATAGTAGTTTAAATTTTGGATAAAAAAATGGCTTACATAAGCAAGCCATAAGATATGTTATATGTGAATACAATAATTACTCAACATGCGGAATGGTCGGCACTGCCCGTGCAGGTACCACCGTTGAAATAGCATGTTTATAAACCATCTGACTGACAGTGTTTTTCAATAAGATAACAAATTGATCAAATGATTCAATTTGCCCTTGTAGCTTAATACCATTAACTAAGTAAATTGATACAGGAATACGTTCTTTACGTAATGTATTCAAAAATGGGTCTTGTAATGATTGTCCTTTAGCCATCGTTATTCCCTACATTATTTTTATTATTAATTTTAGTGAAGCCAGTATAAACAATGGTTAAATAAAAACCGATTTGAATGTTAAATTTATGATCAGTAACACTTTCTAAACACTAGCGTAGAATAATATTTACGACATAAATGCTGTTCTACAGATTTCAAAATTATTTTCATCTCCGCTCTCAAGCCATTTTATCTCGCTTTTCCAGCCTCGAAGCCAAGTCATTTGTCGCTTAGCAAGCTGCCTAGTTGCTACCACACCGCGGAAAACCATCTCTTGATGATCCATCTTACCATCAAGGTATTCCCACATTTGTCGATAGCCTACACAACGCATCGAGGGTAAATCTAAATGTAAGTCACCACGATTTCGTAAACGTTCAACTTCTTGCTCAAAACCCGCAGCGAGCATAAGCTCAAAGCGACGTTCGATACGCTCATGCAGTACGGACTTTTCAGCCGGAGCAATGGCAAACTGCTTAAAAGTAAATGGTAAGGAATCACTTTTAGTTTCCGTTAATTGGGTCATGCTTTTACCCGATATCCGGTATACCTCAATGGCACGTGATAAGCGTTGCGGATCATTAACATGAATACGTTTAGCTGAAACCGGATCAATCTCTGTCAATTGATCATGTAGATACTGCCACCCAAATTGCTCAGCCTCAGCCTCTATGTCAGCCCGAATTGCTACGTCTGCACTTGGCAATGGTGATAAACCATCAATTAATGCTTTGTAATAAAGCATGGTGCCCCCAACTAATAGAGGGGTTTTGCCACGCGCAACAATTTCATGCATTAAACGAATTGCATCATCGCGGAAATCCCCCGCTGAATAAGCTTCTAACGGGTCAATAATATCCACTAAGGCATGTGGCGCTTCCGTTAACTCTGCTTGAGTCGGCTTAGCCGTGCCGATATCCATACCTTTATAGATCAGAGCAGAATCGACACTGATAATTTCACAGTCACACTCGGTCGCTAAACGAATAGCCAGATCTGTTTTTCCAGAAGCCGTTGGCCCCATTAAAAAAATAACGTTAGGTAATTCATTCATCTGAAAAGCCTTGTAATAAAAGAGTAAGATCAGGCCTGATATAAAGTGCATTTTGTGCCATTAACTCTGATGTTGAAAAGCGTGACAATAACGCAGTTACAGCACTGACATCAAATGACTTATCGGTACTAATTTGCTGGATCATAAAATCGCAAAAAGCATCTATCTGTGTGTCGCTTAACGGCGCATCAATGGTACTTAAATAATCAAACAACAGAGGTAATATTTTACCAATGGGAGCCTGACGGAGTAGCGCAGGAACTTTGCTAATAATAAGTTTGTTTGTCTGATTTTTAAAGCTAAAACCCAAACGCAAAAACAGCGATTCAAAGCGTTCACTAATTTGCAACGAAGCATCATTGAGTATGATACGAACAGGGAGCAGGAGAGGCTGTGATATCACTTCACCATTTTGCCAAGCTTCTAACAAAGAATGCTTTTCAACATATTGATAACATCGTGGCAGAGAAACTAACAGCAATTCATTTAGCGACTTAACCTTAACTAAAGCATGACGGTTATCGACCAAACTAAGCAGTTCAAAATCTGATTGAGACTGATTATCTACTGTCCCATTTAAAGGTTGATGTGACTCACTAACAAAGTCACAGTAGGCATTTACCTGTCGCTCATCTAATGGGGTCGGCTTATATAGTGTTTGATAATGTGGTTGGGCGTTCCCCTGTTCACCACTTTGGTTTCGAGGCTCACTATAATTATTACTTTTTACTCCCGCGCTACTTTCTCTATTAGATGAAAGTGGTGATTGAGGAGGCTGATAGTCATGTTCATATTGCTGGTGCGATTGGTGTGCATCTTCACTATTTAAGGTCATTGATAAGGTACTAACAATATAATCATGCACCCACCTTGCTTGATGAAAACGTACTTCGTGTTTAGAAGGGTGCACATTCACATCTACTTGCTCAGCTGGACAATGAATGTAAATAACATAACCGGGAAACTGACCTTCAGGTAATAAACGCGCATAGGCTTGCTTAATGGCATGGTTTACCAATTTATCGCGGATCATACGCCCATTAATATAGCAGTACTGCACATCACCTAGTAACCGAGGTGATAACCTATCTGAAATCCATCCTGAGATCTTAAGGTAATTTGCTGTATTACTATTTTCTTCGCTACTAAAGGACAGCGCGCTTTTTACAAAGCTCTCACTACAGATACTAGCAAGGCGCTTATCTATTTGTGCGGAAGTTTGCGCTGCTCGATACTGGCGAATAATTTTTCCGTTATGTCTTAACACAAAACCAATATCAAATGAGCTTAATGCAATACGACGAATCAATTCATCAATATGCTGAAACTCTGTTTTTTCGGTTTTCAAGAAACGGCGTCGTGCAGGTGTGTTAAAAAACAGATCTAATACTTCAACGGTAGTGCCTTGTGGGTGTGCAGCGGGTTGAATATTCACCTGCATATCACGTCCCTCAGCAACAGCTTGCCAAGCCTGATCTTGGTCACTTGGTTTAGACGTAAAGGTTAAACGCGAGACTGAACTGATACTGGCCAGTGCTTCACCGCGAAAGCCAAGACTAACAATTGCTTCAAGGTCATCAAGATGGCTAATTTTACTTGTTGCATGGCGACTTAACGCTAGCGTAAGTTGGTCTTTACAGACACCGACACCATTATCCTTAATGCGGATACATTTAGCACCACCTTTTTCGATATCAATCTCAATACGAGTTGCACCGGCATCCAAGCTATTTTCAATTAATTCTTTTACCACCGATGCAGGTCGCTCAACCACTTCACCTGCAGCAATTTGGTTTGCGAGGCGAGCGGGTAAAATTTCGATTGCCATGTTGATTTAATCCGAAGAGTTTAAGTCGTTGGAATAGTAAGCAGTTGTCCAATTGCCAGCGAGTTAGAGCGCAGTTTATTGATCGATTTAATCACTGAGGCACTAGTACCATAACGCTTTGCTATCACTGACAATGATTCACCACTTCGTACTTTATGAGTGGTGAGCTTATCTGCATTTGCAGGTATTTTTATCTTTTGTCCAATCGCCAAAGTTGTTGAACGTAAGTTATTATGTTTCTTTAACACCAATGAACTGGTGTTATATCGTGATGCAATCACCGACAAAGATTCACCACTACGTACTTTATGTACTGTTGCCTTTCGTGAAACAGTGCGCTCAACAACTGCACCATCAACAGGAATTTTTAATTTCTGGCCAATGGCCAATGTGGTAGAGCGCAATTTATTATACTTCTTCAGCTCACTACTACTGTAACCATAGCGTTTTGCTATCACCGAAAGAGATTCACCACTTTGAACTATGTGTAGCGATGGTTTTTCAGGTACAGATGATTTCGCTATTACAGTGCTTGCATTGGGGATTTTTAGTTTCTGGCCAATAGCCAATGAAGTAGAACGAAGCTTATTATAGGACTTTATCGCATTGCTAGAAGTTGCATATTTTTTAGCAATCACAGAAAGTGATTCACCACTACGCACAATATGGACACTAGGTGGGTGAATAAGCGTTGCTTTCACTGGCGTTTCAGCCACTTGCGAAGCAACACCAGGAATTTTAATTTTTTGGCCGATTGCTAAGCTCGTTGAGCGTAAGTTATTAAAGGTTTTTAATTCCTTGCTTTGCTTTCCATATTTTTGCGCGATAACAGAAAGTGATTCACCTTTACGTACTGTATGCACGGTTGCTAGGGAGGTTCTGGATACCACTGGCGCCTTCACCGGTGTACTCACTACTTGAATAGCCTCCCCTGGGATTTTTAATTTTTGTCCAATCGCCAATGACGTTGAACGAAGTTTATTAAAGGTTTTAATATCACTGCTCGACGTACCATATTTTTCCGCAATAACGGAAAGTGACTCACCTCTACGCACTGTATGTACTGTTGCTATTGACGCGACGGGTGCTTTTAATGGCCGACTTGCCACTTGAGAAGCTACTCCTGGTATTTTTAATTTTTGTCCAATTGCCAATGATGTCGAGCGTAATTTATTATACGTTTTTAATTCATTACTCTGTTTACCATATTTTTGTGCGATCACTGACAGTGATTCACCTTTACGCACCGTATGCACTGTTGTAGCAGTTACATCAGACGTAGTAACAAAAGTATCAGTAGGTATTTTAATTTTTTGACCAATAGCCAATGACATGGAGCGTAATTTATTAAAGCTTTTAAGCTCTTGTGTCGTGGTTTGGTAACGTTTAGCAATAACCGAAAGTGATTCCCCACTTTTTACTTTATGAATCGTCGGTTTTGACAAAATAGAATCTGGCGCAGGAACCACTGCAATCGGATCAGGTTTTACCACTAATCGATAATTGGGTGGTATTTTTAATACTTGACCGATACGTAATGAAGAAGATTTTAAACGATTATAAGACTTTAACTCTTTTGAAGTGACGCTGTAACGCTCAGCTAAAATTGACAGAGACTCGCCACTGCGCACAGTATGTTTGATCGCACGTTTTTTTTGCGCAAATAAAGAGTCGTGTGGAGGAGACTCTCTAAAGTGACTGTAAATACCTTTGAAAACTGCATTTGCCACTTTATTTTGATATTGCGCTTGGTTAAGTAACCGCTCTTCACGATGATTGGTAATAAAACCAGCTTCAACCAAAATAGAGGGGATGTAAGGCGATTTAAGCACAGCTAAACTTGCACCCACCGGTTTTTTCTTATGTAGTTTTGTTATCCGGCCTAGCTCTTTGACAACTAAGTTTCCAACATCAGATCCAACCTGCATGGAGTTAGATTTGGACATATCAAAGAAAACTTTATTCAAAAACGGAACACTGCTCGCGGCTTCAGACGCCTGACCTTTACCCCCTAGTAACTCAGAATGAACTTCGTGGCGTTCCATTCTCCGTCCCATTTCAGAGTTTGCACGACGATCAGATAGAATCCACACTGATGCTCCACTGGGTTGACTAGAACTAAAACCATCAGCATGAATAGAAACCAAAAAGTCTGCTTTACCTTTTACGGCAAGCTCTGAGCGTTTATTTAAATTAACGTAATAATCGCCTGTACGAATTAAAAAAGCACTCATACCCGACTGTTTGTTAATCCGTTTTTGTAAACGTTTAGCAATCTGTAGGGTAATTTTTTTCTCATAGCTAAACTTACCAATGGCGCCGGGATCTTCACCACCATGACCAGCATCAATGGCAATAATCACATCACGGCCAACACTCACAGGACTTACAGTTTTATCTGGCGTTGGTGTTGCATCAGCAACTTGGTGCGGTAAATCAATGACTAAGCGATGCCCATAGGGGTTAGCAGGAGGCAGTGTAAATACGTTCGCAATGCTTGCCTGTTTAAGATCTATCACTAAACGATAAGTGCCACTGCTATTACTTGCGCTGGCGCGAATGTTTTTAACTAGGGGGCCATCGTGAGAAATGGTTTTAAGATTAACTTTGCTACGAGTTGATTGAATATCCAATACAAGGCGGTTTGGTTTTTTTAAATAATGAATTTCATAATCGGGTTTACCACTTAAATCTAATACAACACGCGTATTATCGGGCGAAGGCCATGCACGCACACCTTTTAGTTGATTAGCCTGCGCACTGTTAAATGCGAATAATAAAAAGCTGACAATCAATAATTTGTATATAAAAAAGCGATCACTTAAATTCATAGTTTCTGTAAGACTTGTTTGCCTGTCTCTGTATTTGCTTGCAATGAAATAATACGTTGCTCACCATCATATCTGAGCGTTAAATCAATATCAGCTAACGGTAATACACCTTCACCTCGCTCTGGCCACTCAACTAGACAATGGCTATTATCGGCAAAATAATCTCGAATGCCCATAAACTCTAGCTCTTCAGGATCGCCTAAACGATAAAGATCAAAGTGATAAATATTCCAGTCAGCCAGTTCATAAGGCTCTACTAAAGTATAAGTGGGGCTTTTTACATTTCCCTCATGACCTAAGTTTTGGATAAAACCACGTGTTAATGTGGTTTTACCTGCACCTAAGTCACCATGTAAATAGATACAAGTTGCACTTGTACAAGCACTACTTAATCGGCCCCCAAAAGCAACGGTTTGCTCTGCATCACTTAACTTTTCTGTAAATAAATCAACCATTATGGATTAACCAACTTCCTGATATATGGGAAAAGATCACTGGCTAGTAGACCTCGTTCATCGGTTTCTGCTGCTGCATCGGCAGCTAAACCATGGATAGATACCCCTAAAATAGAGGCCTGTAGCGAATCTAACCCTTGTGCTAATAATCCGGCAATGATACCAGAAAGTACATCCCCCATGCCACCACTTGCCATGCCAGGATTACCAACATTCGCAACATATACCTGTTTTCCGTCACAAATTAGTGTGCCCGCTCCTTTCAAAATCACAACGCCACCAAAACTCCGTTGTAAATTGCGCACCGCACTGAAGCGGTCTTCTTCAATTTTACTGATTGAGCAACCTAATAAGGTTGCAGCTTCACCAGGATGGGGCGTTAACATCCAGTTTTCTTTCCAAGCAGGTTTATCCACCAGTAAGTTCAACGCATCAGCATCAACAACCACAGGTAGCTCACTTTCTAATACATAATCGAGTAATGTTTGTGCCCATTGATCACTACCTAAGCCAGGACCGATAGTTAAAACGGTTGCCCAGTTCTGTAAAATATTATTGGTTAATTTATTAAGCCCGATCCCCTCGCCCATTAACTCAGGTCGACCAGATAGAATAGTATGTAAATTCTCAGGTACTGTGAGTACTTTTACAAGACCGGATCCACATCGTAACGCGGCTTCTGATGCTAACCTTGCAGCACCAGGCATACCGACATTGCCTCCGATAACCAATGTTTTACCAAAAAAACCTTTGTGGCTAGTACGGGTTCGTGGAGTTAAGTAACCACTCACATCGCTATACGTTACTCTAGAGACAGTATTTTTACATAGCTGTTCAAATTCATTTTCGACACCAAGTCCTGAGAAATAAAGCGTTCCGCAATATTCAGCAGAGCGCCCGGTGAATAAACCTTGCTTTAATCCCACTAAACAAAGTGTGGCATCGGCATTAACAGCAACATCAGAAATATACCCTGTATCTGCATTTAACCCTGAAGGAATATCAACACTTAATACTGGTTTATTACTTTGATTGATTCGATGGATCAGTCGCTGATACTCTGCGCGAAGCGTACCTAGTAAACCAATACCTAATAGTGCATCAACAATGACATCACAGCGTTCAAAATCAGCTTGCTCAATGCCATCAATCACGCCTTGCTCAATACGCCAAGCATTCCTTGCTTGGGCTGCATCTCCAGTTAACTCACTAGCATCGCCTACTTGGCAAAGCTGAACATGTAGCCCTGCATCTTTAGCAATAGCTGCAAATACATACCCATCGCCACCATTATTACCTGAGCCTGTTAGCACCAGCACTTTTTTCGCTTCAGGAAAATGACTTGTAAAAAGTTGAAAGCAAGCTTGTCCAGCGCGTTTCATCAACCCATACAAGGTCGTGCCTGCTTGTTCAGCAGCAATGCCCTCAAAATCTTTTATCTGCTGAGCACGGTATAAAGAGTGTGGTAAACTTGCATTAACTTTTAGCTGTTCAGAAAGCATATTTTGGGCTCCGTTCTATAAAAAGAGAAAACAATGGTTGAGAAACATACCGCTGGCGATCAAATTGATACTAAGCAGATAGATTTAATTCAGTTAGCTGAAAATATCAAGCTCTGGGGAAAAGCGCTAGGGTTTCAGCAAGTGGGTATCTCAGATATCGATCTCAAACAACATGAAACCGCTTTACAACAGTGGTTAGACAACCAATATCACGGTGAAATGGATTATATGGCGCGCCATGGCATGAAACGTGCGCGACCAGATGAGTTACACCCTGGCACATTAAGGGTTGTTTCAGTACGTATGGATTACTTGCCTGAAAATGCACAATTTGCGCGCACTTTAAAAAACAAAGAAAATGCCTATATTAGCCGTTACGCACTTGGCCGAGATTACCATAAAGTTATGCGTAAACGTCTCAAACAATTAGGGCAAAAAATTGAACATCAGGTGGGTAAACTAGGCTATCGCCCCTTTGTTGATAGTGCCCCTATTTTAGAGCGTCCACTTGCAGAAAAAGCAGGCCTTGGCTGGACAGGCAAGCACTCACTACTTATCGATGCAAAAAATGGCTCGTGGTTCTTTATCGGGGAGTTACTAATTGATTTACCCCTGCCCGTTGATCAACCCGTAGAAGAAAAATGTGGACAATGCGTTGCCTGTCTAAAAATATGCCCTACTCAAGCCATTGTTGCTCCCTATGTCGTTGATGGGCGACGTTGTATCTCCTATCTAACGATTGAATTACAAGGCGCAATTCCGGTCGAGTTTCGTAAAGCGATAGGGAATAGAATATACGGCTGTGACGATTGTCAGCTTATTTGTCCTTGGAATCGCTTTGCTAATGTGACGCAAGAGCAAGACTATCAAGCCCGCCATCAGCTTGAAAAGCAACCTTTACTCGCGCTTTTTGCATGGGATGAAGATACCTTTTTAACCAATACAGAAGGCTCACCGATAAGGCGTATCGGTTATCAACGGTGGCTACGTAATATTGCTGTCGCCTTAGGTAATGCACCGCACAGTGGCGCATTAATAGAAGCATTAAATAAAAAACTCAGCGAGAGTGATTGTGAGCTACTTAATGAACATATTATCTGGGCCTTAGAGCAGCATCAAACACATATTCCTATTATTGAAGATCGACTCAATAGTCGCTTGATTAAAGCAATTGAAAAAGGCTTACCGCGCGATGCTTAACTTTAGGTATAAAAAATCACCTACATCGCTTAATTCCCAGCTATTTAAAGACGACTTCCTTGACATATAAGCTATTGTCTCTAAAGCTTAAGTCAGCTATTTCTATTCAGGAGGATTTATGATCACAGTACTTTTTCGTTGGGATATCAAGCCACAATATGAACAGGCATTTAAAGAGGGTTGGTCGGAAATCATTCATCGCAATATTGAAAAGTATGGAGCATTAGGATCACGTTTGCATAAAACTCATGACAACCAGTGGATCTCTTATAGCCAATGGAGTAGCGAGCAACATTACAAGAATGCACAAAATTGCCAAGATAAACACGAGCAAGCACGTATTAAAATGGTAACAGCGATCCAGAAAAGCTATGAACCGATTATTATGGTACCAATGCTGGACCATCTTCTTGCTAGTGAAACATCCATTCCCCAATTGTTGCCTTAACAAGCGATGAGCGGTAGGCTAACCAAAAACATCACTAGGAAACATAATGAGCAATACACTCACTGAACAACAAGTTAAAGATATTCAGCGTTTAGACGCACAAAAGCGTTATCAATACCTGTTAAAAGAGGTAGTTAAAAACAAGCAAATTTGGCTATTAGTAGATGAGCATGGATGCGTCATGCTCAACAGTGAAGATGAAGACTGTGTGCCTGTTTGGCCTAATCAAGAGTTTGCGTTAGCGTGGGCAACGGAAGAGTGGTCACACTGTAAAGCGGAAGCTATTTCACTAGAGAAATGGCATAACCGTTGGACACATGGGCTTGAAGATGATGAATTAGCGTTAGTGGTATTTCCTGACCAAAACAGTGAAGGGCTGATCTTCTTTCCAGATGAATTTGATTTTGAGCTTAAACAACAGGCAAGAAAGTAACATTTCTATATATCCCTAAAGACTCAGGATTACCTGAGTCTTTGACTCGTTCTCTCGCTCGGCGTAGTAATGCATAACATCCAAATTGTGCTAGAAAAAGTTTATAGCTGTGCAAGATTACCATTTATCTTTTGAAGCATGTTCTGAATATAAAACACTACTAGCCAAGGGCGAAATATGATCTATTCGCCTCTGCTCATCCAGTCAATATTTAACCTTACTTTGCAGTGATTTCGCCTTTCAGCGAGTTACTTTTTCTCAACAGCAAGAAAAAGTAACCAAAAAGTGCCGTTCCACAATATTTTCTAATCTGCTAAAAAGCATCACTTCTTAACGCACTGCATCTGAATACACATCCATGTGCATGCAGATGCTAATGAAATCATCCATGATTTCCTTTGCTAAAGTGATGCTTTTTATCAGGAAAATATAACGGAATTTTTGTGGGTACGCATTGAGTTGTTAAAGTTTATGGGCCAGATCTTTGTTACTTTACAGACAAACAAAGCAATCAAGGTGACACAGATGCCCTCTATTTTTCTTGCTAAGGCAGGATTGCTTAGCAAGTCCCGCCATGGATGGCGGTGCTAGGCTTGATCAGCACAGGGGTGTGCTGTTCAAGCCGGTGCGTTTAAGCAATCAGGTTGCGCAAGACAAAAAAATAGCGGGTCGGCCTTTCTTTTGGTTACTTTTCTTTGGCCGTAAAAGAAAAGTAACTCGCCAAGGGCGAAACACCCTCTAATAAATACTGGAAACTAAAAATTTTAACTCGAAAATTGTGTATAAGAGACAACGCAGAGCGTGAGAACGAGTTATAAAAGACTCAGGTTTTTCCTGAGTCTTTCATTTTAAGGGGTATCTATCAGCAACAATTCACAATCAGTGATTGCACTAATTGTCAGCGTTTTTACATTGGTCACCTCGGCACCATCCCCTTTCCTTAAAACCACCTGCTCACTGCCATCTATAATGCTAAACTCCCCCTGCGAAGCTAGCAGATAAGCTTGTTGGTCGATAGTGTGCTCAATAACACTGCCTTTTTTTAATACGCCTGCATAAATACGCGCATGTTGATAAATTGAAAGTAGCTTTGCGTTGCCTTGATCTTGCTCATAACCAGAAACCAATAGCGTCAATTGCTCAACATTATCACGCGTCGGAAAAGGCAAAGTTTGCCAACGTGGTTTAACATTGTGCACATTAGTTTCTATCCATATTTGATATAAGGTTAACGGCTCAGTTCCCAAATTATATTCCGCATGGACAATACCAGATCCCGCACTCATCACTTGTACTTCGCCAGCTCTGGTGACGCCTTTATTGCCTTCGCTATCTTGATGAGAAATTTCACCGCTTCTAACGTAAGTAATGATCTCCATGTTACGATGCGGGTGTGCATCAAAGCCATACCCCGCTTTAATAATGTCATCATTAATGACGCGTAATTTACCAAATCCCATTCGCTGCGGATTATAATAATCCGCAAAACTAAAATGAAAACGGCTACTCAACCAGCCGTGCTCACCACGCCCTAATTGCGCAGAAGAGATCTTTTTTATCATAACGCTTCCCTGTTGTGGGCTTGATTAAAATCAACCCAAGGCCCAGCGGGAATAATACGTGTCGGATTTATCATATCGTGGCTGTAATAATAGTGCGTTTTAATATGCTCAAAATTCACTGTTTCAGCAACGCCTTCAATTTGATACAACTCTCGTAAATAGCCACTAATATGTTTAAAACTCGCTAAGGTCTGACGGTTACATTTAAAATGTCCATGATAAACGGCGTCAAAGCGAATCAAGGTTGTAAACAGGCGCCAATCTGCCTCTGTGATTTGCTCACCAACTAAATAACGTTGTTGTGATAAACGAAGCTCTAACCAATCTAATCGCTCAAATAAGCGATGGTATGCGCTTTCATAGACCGCCTGAGACGTCGCAAACCCCGCTTTATAAACGCCATTATTGATATCATCATAGATAAATTGATTCACCTCATCGATTTCACTCTGTAATGGATCAGGATAATAATCATCGTGATTATCCGTTAGTTGGTTAAACGCACCATTGAGTATACGAATTATCTCACTCGACTCATTATTAACAATAGTCTGCGTTTTTTTGTCCCACAATACCGGCACAGTAACACGCCCTTGGTAGTTTGAATCGCCTTTTAGATAGATTTCATACATCTGCTTTAGCTGGTAAAGATCATCTCCTTTTTCTGCAAATGACCAGCCTTTATTAAGCATTTCAGGCTCAACAACCGACACAGAAATAATGCCAGTTAGCCCCTTAAGTTGACGAAATATCAATGCACGATGCGCCCAAGGGCAAGCGAGTGACACATAAAGATGATAGCGCCCCGCTTCTACCTGATAAGGATTATTTGCTTGGTTATTAATTGAACCTCGATAAGCACTGTCTTGGCGTACAAATTGTCCATCGCTATTTTTTGTGTCATACCATTTATCAACCCACTGTCCATCTATAATTAATCCCATTTCACACTCCTTTAAGTCACCATAGATATACCCATGTTACCTCAAGATGCTTTGTCAGGTACAAGCTCGAATAGCAATGCAAGGCGTAACCTGAGGGAATTGTTATTCACTTTTCAAAGGTTACAACGCAGTAGTGCTGTTCGAGCTTGCGCCCCGTAGGGCAAGTCAAATTGCACCAATCTGCGTTGTTATAAAATATCGATGTAGAATAACTATACTTCAATTTTATGCCTAGCATCTTGGCACCATTTGTCTTGCTGACTTTGCATCTTGAAGTATCATGGGTATACAGTATACAAATTGCTTATTTTTTAATAAGCCATTAAATTAAAGGTATCTATTCAGTTTTTTTGAACAATAAAGAGAGCCAAATGCAAAACTTGCCCATTACCTTAGAAGCGATCACTGTCTTAGATGCCATCGAGAAACGTGGTAGCTACGCAGCGGCTGCCGAACAGCTGAATAAAGTGCCTTCAGCTCTTTCTTACATCGTACAAAAACTTGAAGAGCAGTTGCAGGTCACCATTTTTCAAAAACAGGGGCGACGCTCCGTATTAACACCAGCGGGTAAGAACCTATTGATTGAAGGACGAATCATTTTAGAAGCGGTACAACGATTGGCAGAAAAAACGCAAACCATCTCTAATGGTTGGGAGCCCAAAATTAATATTGCCATTAGCTCTATTTTGCACTGCGATAGTATTTTCATAATATTAAAACAATTTTTAGATCAGCACCCGAGTATCGAAATGGATATCAGCGAGGAGATAATGAATGGTGCTTGGGAGGCTTTAGTGGATGATCGCGTTGATATGATCATTGGCTCTTCCGGAGAAGTACCAAAACAAAAAGGGATACAAACACAACCACTGTGCATTTTTGACCGTGTTTTTGTAGTGAGTCCAGATCACCCTTTAACACAGGTTGCCCAACCTATCGGTCACGACATTATTGCGCAACATCGTGCCGTTGTCGCCCATGATACGGCAAGACAATGGATAACCCAGACGCATTCAGTGATCAGTAAAGATAACTATTTTTATGTACCGAGTGTGGAATATAAGCTGCGTGCACAACTGCAGGGCATCGGCTGTGGTTTTTTACCGCGTTCACGAGTACAAAAGTACCTCGACAGTGGGCAACTTGTTGAATTGACGCTTGACCCAGTGTTATGCCCAGTCCCCCTTTACCTAGCATGGAAAACCGTAAACAGGGGCAAGGCGTTACAAACAGTGAGAGAGATGTTAATCGCACAAAAGGCGAATATACATTGTTGAGTATATCCGCCTTTAATAGCTAAACAATTAATTTTCAGGGTAATAATAATACACATTAGTGTATAACGATGGCCCACTGTTAATCGGCAGTCTCGACTCTCCTGCTAAGCTTTCATCATAATGTAAGCCACCATCGCCGGAAACAAGCACTGTTTTTCCACGTACTGAGCCCATGAATTCGCCACTCGCTTTTACTGCAACATGCCCCTTTGGCGCATAAACAGTTGCCGCCATATCTGTGCTTTGAATATCTACAGCTAAATCTTCGAATTCATCTTCCGTACCGGAAGGATTATCGTTCGAGTTGTAGGTAGAGTAAATGGCTAATGGTGAGCCACTTTTAGGCTTTGGATCATCGGAGGTAGATGCAACATATTGCACCTGTGTGCCTGTTTTCGTCTCCATTTTTCCCATTACAATCAAGGTTAACGAACTCCCCTCTTCGACATTAATCGCAGCTGCACGCGTTACATAATCGTCATTTTCTGTGATTCGATATCCCTCTGAGTCAACACGATTATTGTTATCATCAACAAGATATGTTTCACCACCAGCAGTATGGGAGCTATAGGTACCATCTGCACTTTCGCCTTTCTGCTTTGTGCCAGTTACTCCGGCAGAGCCAAGTAAAAAGTCTCCCTTAACAACAATCACCACATCTTTATCACCTTTGATGGTCATATCTCGACCATTTAAGGTAAAATTATCAAAGACATGCGCTTTTTTACTATTACCTAAAACATTCACCGAGACTGCATTCTTAGTTTCCAACTGGTTAGTGTCTGCGTCCCAAATATGTGCTGAGTTCTGTGTAAATTCATAAGCTTGACCATCAGGAATATTACTTAGGAAATCACCATTACTGGCGAAATTTTGATAGTTTAAAACTTCACTGGCAATATCGCGTACATCACATTCACCGACATCGATATCAGGCGCAGCAAGGCTATAATCTTGCTCATATTCGCCTGCATGGGTACTTTCTTCACCCGACATACTGCCATTTTCACCATAGATAACTTTACCGGTACGCTCGCCATCGGTAATACCAACTTGGCTGGTATTTGAAGCGACGCCCATTACCGATGCATTACCCGTTACCGTATTGGTATTTGCGTCAAAGTTACCGCCAGTAGCAACATTGCCCGTTACCGCATACGCAAAAGGAGAATCCGCAGCTTTACTTGCAAAGGTGACATTTTGCTTAGCACTAATGTTTCCCACAACGGATGAAGATCCATTCATATTAAAATTACCGGTGGCCTTAACGTTGCCCCAAACTGGCGCACTACCACTTAGGTTAATATCTTTATTATCAGTTAACGTCGAGACGGTCGCCCTAGCATTTTTGTTGTTTTTTAATACCCCATCCACTGTCACTTCACTGTTATATGCGCCTAAGCTTGAATCAAAGCTATCAACATGACCACTACCTTTGATAACAACGCCATCACAACCAACTACGGCATCATTATTAATAATATCTTCACCGGGAAGCTTAGCCAGAATTTCAGCCTTTAAATAGGCCGTTGCGCCGTGGTACATGCCAGTGCTCATTAGTTTATAGGTACGATCCTGCTCCGTGATCACAACATCAATAAAGTCGTTATCAGTAAATAAAGATTCAATGTGGCTTTTTACATCTTCAGCGCTAGGGGCAGAGCTTACCGTGGCGGCAGCATAAGTTGATTTAATATAAGCAAAACTGTCGAAAATTCCTTTTTCTGCTTTCAAGCGAGCATTAAGTTCTTTTTGTTGATTACCACCAATACGCTCTTGTAACTTGCTCTCTTGAATAGAGTTCATTGCTAACACGCTGGCAATAGTCGTGATCAGTAACACTGAAATAAGGACAAAACCTTGGAAATTTTTCATGCACACTCCTTATGCGTTGATAAGCAACTAACAAACTTTCATCCTGAATTTTTATTTAGTTGATTAAGCAGTTATTCTTTTGGAAAGGTATATAACGGTCAAATTATAACCTTTATTCGATAGACTAATAACCGAGAAATGCAATCGTTATATCGATTTTATTTTTGACTTTTTGAGTGTTTTGTAAGCGGTTGTTTAGAAAGGAAGGATTATTTGTTTTTGGAAAAGGTATAAAATTTATCAGGTATAAAAAAGATACAAATAGAAGGGTGAATATCTGTTCCGTTAATTTTATATTAAAAGATAACGCTTACGTGTTGGGGTATAATTTGATGAATTAAATAATATAAATATCAATTCTTAAATTTATGCTCGCCTTATGAATAACCTATAACTACGAGCAAATCTTCGAGATAATAACCTAAGAAAAGCATTATCTCGAAGAGCCTTAAATTGCCGGTATTACTCGGACAACTAATTACATATCAAAGTCACAAGCATATAATTCCAATAAAGCTTAATTGTAATAATAGTATGCAGATAAGTATTTTACTTTTGATGGGTCAGGGGGATCGCCACGCTCAGGAAGGCCAAGAGCCTCATCATAATGCACTCCGCCAGTTCCTCGAACATCAACAGCTTTACCACGAACAGAGCCCATTAATTTACCAGAGCCATTAACACTTACATACCCTAATGGTGCATAAATTTTTGCATACATTGCCGAATCACCAGCAAAAACAAATGCAGCATCAACATTTTGTTCCGTGCCACCAGAGCCTGAATTATATGAATCTGCGCGCGTTCCTGAACTATCATAAGATGAATAGATAGAAAGCGGTGCTCTGCTACCATTATGTACTTTTGACGCATTAGGAAATATAGTTGCATCACTTCCGATGGTCACTTTACCTTTCGACACAATAGTTAAAGAGCTGGTAGACTCTGCACCAGAAGCAAATTTAAAACCAGACTGCCCACCAAAAAGTGATATATCCCCCTCCACTATTAAGGTTACATCACCTTTTATCTCTAACTGAGTATTTACTAGCTCTAGTGATTCCAATACATAAACTTTCTCATTAATAGCGAGTTCTTTGCTATCAAGCGCAGTTAGATTCATTTCTGAAGTATATACCGGTGTTGTTACAAGGTTATTATCACTGTCACGAGTAAACACCTCACCTGTTCTACCATCTGCATCGATCACACTATCTGTTAACTTCATGGTGCCACCAGATGGCCCAGAAACAGCAGCAACCGCAGTAGGCTTATTAGTATTTTCATCTATCGCACGGACAACAGCGCTAATACCTTTCGGGTCACAGCTCTGTTTAGAAGCAGGAGGTGTTTTTTCTGCAACGCCAGAAACATTATTGTGGCCAAAATCATATGTAGATGGAGTTGGATCAGCTCCTCCAGACTGCACCAGTAAATCGCCACCATAGCTTACATTACCATCTACAATGGGGGATCCAGTATGGGTTAAATTTCTACCTGAATTGAGGGTACCTTCGATATGTCCGCCAGTTATATGTGCCGACTCTCTAGCATTGACATTACCAGTAATAGTTGCCTCTTTAGTGGTTATATTTTTTTGTGCAGTAAGGTTACCAGTCACATTTGCGCCAGAACCTCCGGGAGTCGTTCCAATTGAGCCATTGGAATCAATATTACCTTTTACGGTACCTGCATTTAGAGTGACATCAGCATCTGAATTTACCGTTGCGATCCCTCCGTTGTTTCCGGCATTATTTTCATCATAAGCTCCTGGATTATCTGCTGAATTGTAACTGTCTACTACACCATTATATAGGCCTACACCTTCACAACCAACAATTGCATCTTTAAAAGGACTCGGCGGTATAATTTCACTTGCATCAATCTCTGCGATCATTAATGCTTCAGCGCCATGTATTGTACCTTTGCTCTTGAAAGTAAAAATATCTGCATGCTCTGATGCATCCAAAATAGTAATTAAGCCTTCTTCATGATTGATATACCCAGTATTCCCATTATTCAGAGCATTAATCATATCGTTAGTATCTACACTATTTGACATAGCAACTTGAATATATTTAAAGCTCTCAAAAATACCTTTTTCCGCAAGTAATCTCGCATTCATCTCTTTCTGTTGATTACCACCAATGCGCTCTTGTAGCTGATTGCCTTTGATTTCAGAAAAGGCGTAAAAGGTAGCAATAGAGGTGATCAATAATACAGAAATCAGCACAAATCCATTTTGAGATTTTTTCATTGTTCTTTCCTTATAAACTGGTATTGCTTGCGTTCGATACTCCTGCATCGATTAAAATCCGTTGACGCATCGCAAGGCTAAATTTAAATCCATTTGTAGCCATATCTCCCGGCATTCCTTTTATTGCCAGAGCGATATACACACCTTTTTTATTACCCGTCGCTAACGAAGCTGAAATATTGGTCACATCAAGCGCAACCAGTTCTTCAACTGATACTAATGTTGCAGCGCCAGCACTTGCTTTACCTACTGTATGGCAATATAAGTTGTCATCTACAATTTTAAATGTATCTTTTGCACCTGAATATTGTCGCTCGCCTAAGCAACCATAAAAAATATTGTTATCCGCTTCACTACCATAGGTAACGATCAATTCACGGTCAGTGCCATTCGCCCCTGATAGCGCCAAACCATAACCTTGACGCACAGAGCGAGACATTAAATAGTGTGCAGTGCGCAAAGATTCCTGTGCCGTCGAGAGGTCCTGAGAGGCCTTTATACTGTCTCGTAATGAACTATATACCGATGCACAGGCAAAAATAAGTGTCAAGCTGATAACCATCGCAATCAGTAATTCAACAAGACTAAAGCCGGCTTGTCTTTTTGCATAAATCATAAACATAGCCCCGAAAAATCTGGGAAGTTAACATCTAACTGAACGCGATCATTTTCAAGCACACTGTCAAAATTTTTGTCATTCCAAAAGACTAAAATAGAGTCCTGCAGCAAAAGTTCATCTAACGGCGCAGTCTTACTGCCATCAAATACAGTGTAATTACTATTAACACTCGCTAAGCTAGCTCGCCAGTCATTATAAAATGCTGTATATATCGCCTTGCCTGCAGGGCTAGTTCTTCCTCCGGCCTGTTCAATTTCACACAGATTTTGCCATGTTTTATCGATCAAGGTATTTGCTTCAATCGTCGCTAAGGTGTAATTAAAACTAGATTGCGATGAACGAAGAATATTCAACTCGAGCATGACTAGTCCCAATACAGCAACCCCTGCAATAAACATTGAGATAAGCACTTCAAATAGGGTAAAACCCTCTTGTTTTTTATTTAAAAATTGCATGATTGAAGAGACTCATAGCTTTGGCCATTTTTAAGAATACAGAGGTATTGCGCATTACTATTTCTAGTATCAAACACCCTAAATGCCTGGTTAGCTGTAATTGTTCCTCGTGCAGTAACAGTAACAGTGCTGCCTGTAATATCAATTTCCGAAGACTTTACAGCAGGATAATCTACTAAATGATTATTCGGTTCGCCTTGAGGATAAACGATCCACCCGCCATCCCAATCACTGCCACCTCCGGCACCAAAACTCTGCATTACCATCGAATGTGATGTTTTTATTGCTTCTGCTCGGGCAAAACGATAAGCATTATACAGATTATTATAGGCATCATTAAACTGACCTTGCTGGACAAACTTGTTGTAACTTGGCACTCCAACAGCGGTCAAAATTCCAATAATGGCCAGTACGACTAAAAGCTCGACCAACGTAAAACCTGAAGGCAGTTTTTTAATAAGTCGGCGTCTCATTTACCAACACTCCCTAATATCTGCATCAAGTAGTGAGGTGTCTTTGACTTTAATCAGCCCAGATTGTGTTAACCTCATTATCCCGCATTCATCAGATGCTTGATTGGTTCTCGCTTTAGGTGTTGCTTTAATTTCATATTCTTTTTCATTAGGATCACGAGTCAAAGTGATTTCATAAGTACTGGGAATCTCAACGCCAGTCGCAATAGCAGAGCTTGGATAACTATTCTGACGCGCATATTGACGTTCAGCAATGAGAGACATTTTAGTCATTGCCATTTTAGCATCAAGGCGATTCGATTTACGGATATGTGCTTGGTATGAGGGTAGTGCGATGCCCACAAGAATGCCGATAATCGCAATGACAATCAACATTTCAATTAATGTAAAACCTTTATTTTTCATTGTATTAATAAACCCATTCATCCATTGAATTATCGCTTAACCGCTTGTTAAGCTTATTTTTTTAAGTTGGTACTTTATTTATCAACAATATTAATATTGACGAGTACTCTATAGTTATAATAAAAATTTAGTAGCTCAATAATACAGCATAAACAAGCTCAAAAATGAGGGGCTATTCATTTTTTTTAAAATATGCTAATTAATTGATGCAGTTTAGTTAATGACTATTAACGTTTTTAACCAAATAGTAATGAACAAATAGAGACAATGTAGGCTAGTAGTTCATGCTCAGAATGGGGAGTGAAAAAAGGACGTAATCAACTACCTAAAAGGAGGTGGCGAATAACTATGGTAATTATAGATTATTCGCCTAGCATTGTAAGAGATCTGCCTGCAATCATTTATTCTTACCTCAGACTAGTCACAAATCTTTAATGCGGCTGGTCTGTTAGGTTAATTAGGGTAGTGGTAATAAATAGCAGCAAACTTTGTAATATCCTGACTATTACTGCTTTCTTGGCCAACATGCTTTAATGCTTCATCGAAATGTATTGCTCCAGCACCAGAAATATCGATATATTTCCCTTCAAGCGCCCCCATCATCGCACCACTGGCCGCATATTCGACACGCCCAAGTGGCGCATAAACTTTCGCGTACATATTAGCAGCACCATCTAAAAACACGGCATTTTTATTAGCATTATTACCTTTACTTTCATAGGAAGAGTAAATAGTAAGCGGAACCTTTTTATTGACCGAATCCACGACTGCATTAGCAAAGACTGAAGTATCACTGCCAATATCAACCGTGCCTTCACTTAAAATAGTTAATGAGCTGTTGGTATCACCATCATTAAAGCGGAAACCAGTCTCTCCTCCTGTAGTGGTTAATTCACCCTTGACCATAATGGTGACATCACCAGTGATAGTCACCATCGTATTTTTCATTTTGACACTATCAAAAACATACACCTCTTTACTTCCTTGCCAAAGCTCAGAAGTTAAGGAGGTTGGATAAACGGTAACCAACTCGTTTGTGGTGTTAGTTTCATCAAAGACTTGTGCACTCATTTCGCTGAATTCTAACTGTGCAAGCTCACCACCATGTGCAGTACTCAAATTTGATTTCACATGCCCAGAGGTCGTTGTGGGCATTGCATTTGCAATATCTTTCTCATTGCATTTATGAGAGGCCATCATCGGCGCGACAGGGCTAGCGTCGTTCACGGTGCCTGAAAACATTGCGATATCGTAAGAGTCATATTGCTTAGTTAAGTTACCAGCATAATTAAGTGCGCCCGTTGTCGTTGCAGAGTCATTTAATTTAAAATTACCAGTTATATTAACATTACCTGAATCTGGATCAGTAAGCTTGCCAATCGATCCTCCCATAATAGTTGCATTTTGACCGACACTGACGTTTCCATGTACCGTCGCCTGCGCTAAGTTTAAATCCTTGCTGGCATTAATATCGCCACCAATGGTTGTAGAGCCACTTTGAGTAATCGTACCATTAACAGTAAGATCGCCCTTAAGGTTGGTCCCACCGTGAATACCGACATCACCATTTATGCTAACTACATCGGCATTACTTGTTGCACTTAATGCACTATAACTGCCATTACGGGAATCAAAACTATCAATCAAACCGCCACCCGTTAATGACACACCATCGCAGGCAACTACCGCACCACCGTTACCTAAAGCTGCGGTACCATTTTCTATCAAAACTTCCGCTTTTAGGTAAGCCGTTGCGCCATGATATTGCCCTTTACTTGTTATTAGTAATGTATTAGCCGTTGCGCCAAAATCTGCACTCAACAGATAATGACCAACTTCACTTTGCCCACTGATCAGCGACTTTATCTGTGCTAATGTTTTATCATTATTTTGTTGCTGTTTAATAAACTGGTAACTATCAAACACACCTTGTTCTGCTTTAGCCCGCGCATTGATCTCTTTTGCTTGATTACCTGCAATACGCTCTTGTAAGCGGTTTTCACCGATTGCAGATAAAGCAACAAAAGTTGAAATGGTAGTGATAATAAGGACTGAAATCAGCACGAATCCCTGCTGCTTTGATCTCGTTGACATATTAACCTTCTAATATTTTTATGTTTTTTATTTCAATGTACTAGCAAGTAACCTTGCAAAGTGTGCGATTTTATAATTTAGCAATATTACGTAAAAACAGAGTCAAAGGCAGTAATGAATTTGTAACAATAGGCAAGTTTTGGGTGAGATATTAGAAGCTGTCACAATAAAAAAATATTTGTGAAAATAATTTGTTTTATACAAAAAACAGTCTACGCCCCTCGAAGTGTTAAGGGGCAAAATGGATTAATTGATGCTGAAAAGCTCTACATCAAAGATTAATAGTGAGCCCGCTGGAATAGCGCCTACACCACTATTACCATAGGCAAGTGAGCTCGGGATATAGAAACGATATTTATCTCCCACAACCATTAGCTGTAATCCTTCCGTCCAGCCTTTTATCACTTGATTCAATTTAAATGAGATGGTTTTATCGCGCTCTACAGAGCTATCAAATACACTACCATCAATTAAGGTACCGTGATAATGGACCGTTACTTTACTCTTAGCAGTGGGGTGAACAGATCCGTCACCTTTACTTAATATCTCATACTGCAAACCAGATTCGGTTGTGTGCACCCCTTCTTTTTGACCATTTTCAGCCAAAAATTCAACGCCAATTTGAATATTTTGCGGTGCATTTTTACTGGCCATAAAATTTTTGAAAAGAAAAAATAAGCCAACTAATATCAGCCCAACAATAACTACTTTCAATGTATTCACCTTTTAAATTAAATAAACCACCACTCTACTAAATTTACAGAAAAATGGATATGTTAAAGCAACAGTTCTCTGTCTATGGCATGAAAATAAGTACATGAATCAATCAGCGATTTAGAGGTTAGCTGTGGCACACCATAAGCCTCCGTTTGTACCGAAAATCGTTGCTTTACATTATCAAGTAAAATAGCAAAATCACCATCGCCCGATAACAAAATAATAGTATCCACTTGCATCGCTATTTCCATAATGTCAATGGTAATGCCGACATCCCAATCACCTTTGGCTGTGCCGTCGCTACGCTGAATGTAGGGCTTTAGCTTGACCGTAAACCCCAAGTGTTTAAGCATATCTTGAAATTTTTTCTGTTGGTTATCGCCTTTATCAATGGCATAAGCAAAAGCATGGGTTATCTCGCCCTGCGATTGTATCCTTTGCCATAACTTGCGGTAATTAAATTGTTTGCCGTAGGCTTGCCGCGAGGTGTAATAGATATTTTGAACGTCGGCGAAAATTGCAATTTTTTTCATTGAAGTGCTAGCCTCTCATTGTGAACCTCAATCATGCCAGAAGGCGATAAAAAAAGCCCCCAATAAACAAGGTTATTAGAGGCTAATAGTATCTGTTGCTAATAGCAGTGAAATTTAGAAAGTGATCTCGTATTACATAGGAAAAATTACGTAGGAAAAATTTAAACTACCAAGGTGTGAGATGCACAAGTTAGTTGTTCTCCCTTGAAGACCCACAACACAGGTAGTGTAAATTTTAACAAGTAAGACTGATCAGCTTTTTAATTCTTTTGCTATAACTACCCACCCACAAAGTTATTTCGTGGGCTACGCTGCTTGTGACGACTTCCAGTGCCAGCACCAGAGCGAACACCATCTGCATGGCCCACTTTAGGCTTTTTCGGCTTTTTAGGTTTCGGTGCGCGTGTATCTAGCACAGATGGTGGCAGTGGTGTACCCGGTTCAAAACCCGCTACCGTTTTACGTGGAATCACTTTTTTAATTAGCTTTTCAATATCTTTAAGCAGTTTAAACTCTTCGTTACACACCAATGAAAGTGCTTGCCCGAAATTACCTGCGCGCCCCGTACGGCCAATACGATGCACATAATCTTCACTGACATGCGGAAGGTCGAAGTTAACAACTTGTGGGAGTTGATCAATATCGATACCACGGGCTGCAATGTCGGTTGCCACTAAAACGGTGATCTGCCCCTCTTTAAAAGCAGCTAATGCTTTGGTACGTGCGCCTTGACTCTTATTACCATGAATAGCAGCAGCACGAATGCCACGCGCTTCAAGCTGTTTGACTAAACGGTTAGCACCATGTTTGGTTTTTGAAAAGACTAATACCTGTTTCCAGTCGTTTTCTTTAATTAAGGTCGTTAATACGATCGATTTTTTAGTTTTATCAACTTCGTAAATAAACTGTGTGACACTCTCGGCAGTAGTATTACGTGGGCTTACTGATATTTCTACAGGGTTGTTGACCAAACCTTTGGCAAGCTGGCGAATATCTGGCGAAAACGTGGCCGAGAAGAGTAAATTTTGTCGCTTTTTAGGTAAGAAACCGATGATACGTTTGATATCATGAATAAAGCCCATATCTAACATGCGATCCGCTTCATCTAAAATCAATACTTCAAGTTGCTTAAAACGTACTGCGTTTTGGTTATACAGATCTAATAAACGTCCCGGAGTTGCCACTAGCACGTCAACACCTCGGCGAAGCAGTTGCATTTGCGGATTAATCTTCACACCACCAAAAACAACCGCACTACGTAGTGGTAAATTTTGACCATAGTTTTTAACGCTATCATGTATCTGTGCAGCCAACTCTCGAGTCGGCGTTAAAATCAACACTCGTACTTGATTGGATTTTGCAGCTTCACCATCAATAAGGTTAGCTAATAAAGGTAAAGTGAATCCCGCTGTTTTACCCGTTCCCGTTTGCGCGGCTGCCATCACATCTTTTCCCTGTAAAATAACAGGAATTGCTTGTGCTTGAATAGGTGAAGGCTCTGTATAGCCTTGTTCTTTAACCGCGCGCAGTAGCGTTTCAGGTAAACCTAGGGAGTCAAAACTCATAAATAAATCTCTTTGTAAAATGGGTGTACAGGTGACATTAATGGCTAAATTTTAGCAATTAATCACAGGTACAAAGCAAATAATCGCGTAGCTTACAGCAAAGCGCCGATTAGATGTGATTTAAATCACCATTGCTCTATAAATAATCAATTTGATCGGTATAATGCCATTTTTTATTATTAACCCCATTTAGGAAGATTGCCTTGCTTAGTACAAACAACATCACCATGCAGTTTGGTGCAAAACCACTTTTTGAAAATATCTCTGTTAAATTTGGCACAGGAAATCGTTATGGTTTAATCGGTGCAAATGGATGTGGTAAATCAACATTCATGAAGATCTTAACCGGTGATCTTGAGCCAAGTGCGGGTAATGTCAGTAAAGATCCAAATGAGCGTATTGCTAAACTTCACCAAGATCAGTTCGCCTTTGAAGAATACACAGTACTAGACACTGTTTTAATGGGCCACAAAGAGATGTGGGCCGTTATGAATGAACGTAACCGCATCTATTCTTTGCCAGAGATGAGTGAAGAAGAGGGGATGCAGGTTGCTGACTTAGAAACTGAATTCGCAGAGATGGACGGTTATACTGCCGATTCGCGTGCAGGGGAAATTCTACTTAGCGTTGGTATTCCACTGGAACAACATTACGGTTTAATGTCTGAAGTAGCACCGGGTTGGAAACTACGTGTATTACTGGCACAGGTACTTTTCTCAAACCCAGATATCATGTTACTCGATGAGCCAACCAATAACTTGGATATCGACACTATTCGTTGGTTAGAAACAGAATTGAATGCACGCCAATGTACAATGGTTATCATCTCGCATGACCGTCACTTCTTAAACTCTGTTTGTACCCATATGGCAGATATCGATTACGGTGAGCTTCGTTTATTCCCGGGTAACTACGATGAGTACATGACGGCAGCAACACAAGCGCGTGAGCGTTTATTAAATGAAAATGCTAAGAAAAAAGCGCAACTTTCTGAGTTACAAGACTTTGTTAGCCGTTTCTCTGCAAATGCTTCAAAAGCGAAACAAGCGACTTCACGTGCTAAACAGATGGATAAAATTCAACTTGAAGAAGTTAAAGCATCAAGCCGTGTTAACCCTTATATCGTCTTCAAACAAGAGAAGAAGCTTTTCCGTAACGCATTAGAGATGGAAAATGTCGCACAGGGTTTTGACACAACATTGTTTAAAGACTTAAACATCATGATTGAAGTGGGTGAGCGTGTTGCTATTATCGGTCAAAATGGTGTTGGTAAAACGACGTTATTACGTACATTAATGGGCGAAATCGAAACAAAAGCGGGTGAGTTCAAATGGTCTGAAAACGCGAACTTAGGTTACTATGCACAGGATCACGCCTACGCATTTGAAAAAGATCAAACACTCATGGAGTGGATGGCGCAATGGATGAAAGAGGGTGACGACGAACAAGCCGTTCGTGGAACACTCGGTCGTTTATTGTTTGGTTCAAACGATATCGGCAAATCGGTTAAAATCATCTCTGGTGGTGAGCAAGGCCGTATGTTGTTTGGTAAATTAATGATGGATGCGCCAAACATCCTGTTAATGGATGAGCCAACCAATCACTTGGATATGGAATCAATCGAGTCATTAAACTTAGCCCTTGAAAACTATGAAGGTACGCTGTTGTTTGTTTCTCATGATCGTGAGTTTGTATCATCACTAGCTACTCGTATCATCGAAATCAAAGAAGATAAAGTCGTTGATTTCCAAGGTACTTATGCAGAATACTTAGCAAGCCAAGGTATTGTAGAGGGTTAAACCTCGCGGTCTAATAGCTGCCAGCTTTTAGCTGTCAGCTGTTAGACAAACTCAAAGACTCCCCTTTCAGCTTTCAGCTTTCAAGCATTCTAACTTTCCAGCCCCTAAGCCTTCCAGCCCCTAAGCCTTCCAGCTTACAGCCTTCAAACCTTCCAGCCCCTAAGCCTTCTAGCTTTCAAGCCTTCTAACTTTCCAGCCCCCAAACCTTCCAGCTTACAGCCTTCTAGCTTTCAAACCTTCCAGCTTCTTTTACTCCTGCTCCTGTGCCTTAGAAACATAAAAGTACTGCACATCATTGCTCCATAACTGTAAAAATTTACGTTTTTTATCTTTACTCTGAATGCATTTAGCAAAAATAATAAACCCCGCCCCTTCGAGATCACGTGGCTCCTGTATATCAAAGCGCGATAAAAGTGCCTGTCGATATTTACTGATAGGGATAGAAACAGTGCGCTCTTCCGCAGGGTTTAACCAATTTAAGGTTTTATCGGCATCCGCGATGGTGCCCCAATACATTCTTGGTGCACCATTATCAGTAGGCTGTGCATCATTGACATGAATAAATAGATTCTTGGCACGCCATTTATGTGTTTCACTGGTATATACCCACACATCAGAAGTTGCCAGTGAACTACCCCGTAATAAACTCACTAGCAGTTTTTTAAGTCCCTGCTTATTGACCCTAATTTCAGCTTGTTGCTTTACTGTACTTAAAGCGGGTGTGGTTTTGATGCTTGCTGTAACGCTCGATTCAGTGTCTCGTTTTTTGCTAATGGGCGCACTAAAGTCTATCTGTAAGGCATCGCCTTCAAGCAATAGGTTTTCCACCTCAGCGACCTGTTTTTCTTCTTCGCTTTTACGTTTTGAGGGGTTAAATTCAGCACAGTCGGGCAAATGATAGCGACTACCAAAACAAGCTTGTTTTCCATCTCGCGATGCTTTTCTAAAATATGCTTTCTGCCGGCAAACCGGGCAAGATAATGTGTAACGTAATCGGTCTATTTCACTTTCTGGCAATGTTTTAAATTCAAAAATGGAGAAGACTTTTTCACTGTTTTCGTCAATAACACAAATTGCATCCAGCATACTTACTGCTCCGTTAACCTAGCTTGTATTAATAAATTACGTGGCGTTATTTTCTCGGCACAAAAAGTCGATAATCTCACCTGATAACCTGACTCTTGAAGTGCTAATGCCCTATCATAAACTAACCATAGCTCGAGTGGGCGTACAAAAAATTGGCTAAGTAATTCCATTCGACGTACTTTTTTTACTCTTTTCTGTGCCAATTCAAGAAAAGGCTGTAAGCAAGCCGGTAGCTGAAATTGCAATGATTTTTCTAACATCGCCCAATTAACGAATTCACTAAACTGACCTGATAATAATGCCTTAGGAAAACTAGGTAGTGGAAAGTAATGTTCCGTTTTTAACATCTGCTTTTGTAGCTCATCAAACGCGAGACGCCACAATACTTCCTGCTCGCTCAAACGAGATTGCCGTTTACCTGTTGTGGTCTGCTTGTTTACCGCCAGCTTCAATTGCTGTTTACTAATGTCTAAGAGGGAGTTTTTAGCGACGCGCGAATAGGGTTGATAGGTTGTCTTTTGCGTCAGGTGATAACAACAAGGGCTAATCGTTAGCTGGGCTGGCTGTTGTGTTTTAGCCAGCGTAATCAAACGTAGGTGCAAATCACCACAGGCGTGAAGTGCAATGGCGTGGACATCAGGTTTAATATAATAATCTGCCTCGCCCTTTAATACATCTGCTTGTTTGAAATGTTGATTGAGTTGCATCTTTTTTGATTCAGCTTCGCCTGCTTCACAGAGTGACTGTTGCCACTCAATCGAAGTGACAGGCAATTCCTGTTGCCAACTAATTAATCGCCCTAAATGGCCTTTACCCGCGCACCATTCAACAATCTCATTTTGATTATTAACCTGATTAGCAAAGGCTGATATTTGTGACCATTTTCGCCCTTTGATGCCATTACTTAACCAAAATGGTGTTTTTATCTCTTTAGGCGCCAACAAAGGCACACAAAAGAGCTCATCGGTTAACGCTAAAAGATTTCCAATAAAAGCACTTAAATGAGGCAGTAATGTGTCGGGGTATTGCTGATAAGTTAACAGTTCCTGCTCGGTGATGTTATCTAAAAACTCACATAAAGCAGGATCTGTTGCTTGCCATGGATAGTCGCCATGATGAAACGCTTCAAATTGCCAGAAGCGTTTCAGGTCGGTTAAATAGCGATCAAGAGATTGAAAGCGTTCATTGAACAAAAGCTATTTTCCCTTCAACCACATCAACTAATATTTTCTTACCTTTTTGCAACTCTTCTGAAAGCATCTGCTGTGCCAGTTGATTCTCTAGTAGTTGCTGAATAGCACGTTTTAAGGGCCTTGCACCATAAACAGGATCATAACCAGCATTCACTAACAACTCAATGGATGCATCATTGAAAGTAAGGTTGTAGCCCAAGCCTTTAAGACGTTTTTGTAATTGGTGCAATTGAATAGTGGCAATCGATTTAATATGTTGCTCAGCTAAGGGATGGAACACGACAGTTTCATCGATTCTATTTAAAAACTCAGGTTTAAAGTGGCCACGCAAAATCGTCAATAATTGCTCCTTCACATCATCATAACCATTTCGCCCAAACTGCTCATGAATGATATCAGAGCCAATATTAGAGGTCATAATGATCACGGTATTGCGAAAATCAACTGTTCGTCCTTGCCCATCGGTTAAGCGTCCATCATCTAATACTTGTAATAAAATATTAAATACATCTGGATGCGCTTTCTCTATTTCATCAAGCAAAATAACTGAGTAGGGTTTACGACGCACCGCTTCTGTTAGATAGCCCCCCTCTTCATAACCGACGTAACCGGGAGGCGCCCCAACCAATCTGGCAACTGAATGTTTTTCCATAAACTCTGACATGTCGATACGCACCATATTATCTTCACTATCAAAGAGAAAATTAGCCAATGCTTTACAAGATTCGGTTTTACCTACACCCGTCGGCCCTAAAAATAAAAACGAACCAATAGGGCGATCAGGGTCGCTCAATCCTGCACGACTGCGGCGAATCGCATTGGAAATAGCATCTATCGCTTCATTTTGACCAATCACGCGACTATGTAGATGCTTCTCCATTTTCAATAGCTTATCACGCTCGCCTTCAAGCATTTTATCTACAGGAATACCTGTCCAGCGCGCTAAGATCTCTGCAATCTCATTTTCAGTCACGCTATGCTTGAGTAATGTCATCTCCTGCATTTCAGCCTGTGTTGCTAGGTCGAGCTGTTTTTCAAGCTCAGGTATTTTTCCGTATTGCAACTCAGACATGCGCGTTAAGTCAGCAGCACGACTGGCAACTTCTAAATCTAACCTTGCCTGTTCAAGTGCTTTTTTAATATTTTGTGTACCAGAAAGTGCTGCTTTCTCAGCTTTCCACACTTCGTCTAATACTTTGTACTCTTTACCAGTTGTCTTAAGTGATTTCTCAATGGTTTTTAAACGTTTTAATGTTTCGTCATCGGTATCGTTTTTAAGTGCTTTTTGTTCTACAGTTAGTTGGATTATTTTACGTCCGAGCTTATCTAAGCTTTCAGGCTTAGAGTCCATCTGCAGGCGAATACTTGAAGCGGCTTCATCAATCAGATCAATCGCTTTATCCGGTAATTGACGATCTGAAATATAACGATGTGATAGGGTTGCAGCAGCGACAATTGCTGGATCAGAGATCTCAACCTTATGGTGTAACTCATAGCGCTCTTTTAGACCACGTAATATCGCAATGGTATCCTCAACCGTAGGCTCATCAACTTGTACTTTTTGGAAACGGCGTTCAAGAGCGGCATCCTTTTCAATATATTGACGGTATTCGTCGAGGGTAGTCGCACCAACACAATGTAACTCGCCACGTGCTAACGCAGGTTTCAGCATGTTACCGGCATCCATTGCGCCATCAGTTTTACCCGCACCGACCATAGTATGAAGTTCATCAATAAAAAGAATTACTTGCCCTTCTTCTTTGGCAAGCTCTGCTAATACCGACTTTAACCGCTCTTCAAATTCTCCGCGGTACTTAGCACCTGCAATCAATGAGCCCATATCCAATGATAAAACACGTTTATTTTTTAAACCATCTGGTACTTCGCCATTAATGATACGTTGCGCAAGCCCCTCAACAATGGCTGTTTTACCAACACCAGGTTCGCCGATAATAACAGGGTTGTTTTTGGTGCGACGTTGTAGTACTTGAATCATGCGACGCACTTCATCATCGCGTCCAATCACTGGATCAAGCTTGCCCTGCTCAGCCCGTTCGGTAAGGTCAACAGTAAATTTATCAAGCGCTTGCTCTTGTCCATCGCTATTTTGATCATCGACATTTTGCCCATCTCGAATTTTATTAAGCGACTGATTAACCTTTTCTTTCGTTAACCCAAGATCCGTTAGTATTTTTCCCAATGCCCCCTTATCTTCACAAGCTGCTAATAGAAACAGCTCAGAAGAGATAAACTTGTCTTTGTTTTTTTGTGCAAATTTATCGCAAAGGTTAAACAGAGTACCAAGTTGCGCAGAAAGCTGGATATCGCCACCAATGCCAGAAACAGCGGGAATGCGCTCAAGCTCAGCTGATAGTTGCGAACGAAGGCGATTAAGATCTATCTCAAGATCTGCGAGTATAGGTCGAATTGAGCCACCATCTTGGTTAAGTAGCGCCAACATAAGATGTGTCGCTTCTATATATTGATGATCACGTCCTAATGCGAGAGATTGCGCATCGGAAATGGCAAGCTGGAATTTACTAGTAAGTTTATCTAAACGCATAATCCTCTCCTAACATATGCCAGGAATACTTTTCCTAACATACTTGTTTAATATGTTTGAACTGTACTTATTAGATGTAGTTAGTGCTGATATATTTCAAGGGTGTGTTCGATTATTGTACGAATAAACCTGCAAAAAATGACGTTTAATTAATTATGTAGCGCCCTCGGCCTATTGTAGCGTTTACCAGCTGTTGGCCTTAACTTTCTGCGGCGATATAAATCACCGTGGCCATTCGTCCAGTTTTTCCATCACGACGATAGGAGTAAAACAGATCAGGCTCAGTAAACGTACAATGTTCGCTAGCACTTATTTCAGCGACTTGAAACGGCGCTAAACGCAAGCGCGCGAGCTGATGCAGATCAGCTAAATAACGGTCTTGATATACTGAAAATGCATACTTTGCTCGTGCATCATGCTGCATAAACTGCTCTCTAACTTCACTACCGACTTCAAAGGACTTTTTACCGATACACGGGCCAAGCCAGACGAGACATTCCTGAGCAGATATTTCCATTTTTTGACAAATTTGTAGTAACGATTTTTCAATAATTCCATCACATAGCCCACGCCAGCCGGCATGAATAGCGCAAACAAAACTACCTTGCTTATTTGTTATTAACACTGGTAAACAATCTGCAGTCATCACTACACAGGCTACCCCTTTATTGCTACTCCAAGCGGCATCTGCTTCAAGACATTGCTCTGTTTCAGCACTTAACTTTAGCAATAAAGTACTGTGGGTCTGATTTAACCAGCAGAGCGGGGAAGCTAACGGTAAGGCTTCATTGAATAACATACGATTCTGATCGACTAGAGAAATATCATCCCCAACATGCGCCCCCAGATTAAGACCACGATACGGTCCTTTACTAACGCCATTAATACGTGTCGTTGAAAAAGCTTTAATATGATTTGGGGCAGACCAAGCAGGAGTGATTAAGTTAAGCATGAAAGCTTCCTCAACAATACTAAGTATCAACCGACAGTAGGGAACTGCCGGCTAACGATGAAAGCTTCAGGGGGTTATTTTTCGTAAAAAATAGTATCTGCACGCAATACGGCAGCTAATTTTTCCATATCTTCTGGCACTGGCGCATGCCACTCCATCAATTCACCAGTAATCGGGTGGTAAAGACGTAACATAGTTGCATGTAATGCTTGACGCTTAAATGCACGCAGTGTTGTTGTGAGTTCTTCCGATGCACCTTTAGGGGGACGAGGGCGACCTCCGTATACAGGGTCTCCAGCTAATACATGTCCTAGGTGTGCCATGTGTACACGGATTTGGTGAGTACGTCCAGTCTCCAAACGTAAACGTAAACGTGTATGTGCGCGATACTTTTCAGCAACTCGATAATGTGTCACCGCATGCTTACCGCCAACCGTTGCAACCGCCATTTTTACACGATTAACTTTGTCACGACCAATCGCGGCTTCGACACGCCCACCAGCAGTAAAAATACCCATCGCAATGGCATCGTATTCACGCGTAATTTCACGCTCTTGTAAAGCCGCAACAAGATGAGTCTGAGCTGGAATTGTTTTAGCGATCACCATTAATCCCGTCGTGTCTTTATCAAGGCGATGCACAATACCGGCACGTGGTACCTCTGCAATTTCTGGGTAACGATATAAAAGCGCGTTTAATACCGTACCATCAGGATTACCTGCGCCAGGATGAACAACTAAACCAGCAGGTTTATTGATAACAAGAATATGCTCATCTTCAAAGACAATATCCAGTTCGATATTTTGTGCTTTAAATACAACTTCATCTTCTAGGAAGGCATTCACTTCGACTGCTTGATGGGTATACACTTTTTCACGTGGAATATTCACAACTTCCCCATCAATCTGTACCATTCCTTCTAAAATCCACTCTTTGATGCGAGTACGAGAATAGTCAGGAAATAACGACGCGAGCGCTTTATCTAAGCGGAAACCTAATTGTTGATCGGTTACTTCTGCGGTTAGGTGTAACTCTTGACTCATATTCTCTTCTCTTCTTTTTCTTTTAACGCGATGCTTGATGACGCTAATGGCGATTAATTAACTGTGATTTGCGCATTGTAATGCAATCTTGTCACATTTTGTCTTTTTTAACTTTTCTTTTTTAAGTCGATAGCAGATACTGTGCGCTTATCTACCCGATTTTCAGAAAGGCATGACAGGCATTATAACACTTATGAACAAGATCCTCAGACTATTAACAACCTCTGTTTTCATTATTTTTTTTACTGTGGGTTGCTCATCGAAAAAGAATGACGCGCCTAAAGTTGAAGATAAGCCACCAGCAGAGTTATATGCTGATGCACAAAGAGAGCTTGATGCTGCAAATTATGAGAAAGCCACTGAAGTTTTAGAGGCGCTTGATAGTCGTTATCCTTTTGGCCCTCATTCAGATCAGGTCCAACTTGACTTAATTTACGCTTATTATAAACGTGATGAAACAGCACTCGCTTTAGCGAATATCGACCGTTTTATGCGCCTTAACCCGACCCACCCGGATCTTGATTATCTCTATTATCTGCGCGGATTAACGCATATGGCCACTGACCAACAGTTTTTCCAAAATATGTTTGGTATCGATCGTTTTAACCGAGATCCAAGTCATTCATTACAAGCGTTCAAAGATTTCAACCACTTGATTAAATTTTATCCTAAAAGCAAATATGCAGTAGATGCACAGCAACGTATGGTATATATAAAAAACCGTCTAGCACGCTATGAAATTGCAATTGCAGAGTGGTATATCAGACGAGAGGCTTACGTAGCAGCCATTAACCGCAGTAAATTAGTATTGAATAATTACCCTAATACCGCGTCAGTTGAAGATGCATTGAATATTATGATTGATGCTTACGATGAGTTAGGTTTAGTGGAGCCTAAAGAGAATGCATTAGCGGTATTAAAACTAAATTATCCTAAAAGCCGTACTGTTCGAAGAAGTGAACGTTGGACACTATTTGATTAAGACAGTTTGACTAATACTTGCTGTCAGCGAGATGCTGACAGCAAAGGTGAGACAACAGTTACAATTTAAACCGCTTCATTATCTTCTTCACCGGTACGAATACGAATAACGCGCTCAACTGGCATAACAAATATTTTACCGTCACCAATTTTACCCGTTTGTGCAGTATTCATAATAGCTTCAATACAACGCTCCACGTCTTCTTGTTTAACTACTAGCTCAATCTTTACCTTAGGTAGAAAATCAACCATGTACTCGGCACCACGATATAACTCTGTATGGCCCTTTTGACGGCCAAAACCTTTTACTTCAGAGACAGTCATACCTGTGATATCGATATCAGCAAGGGCTTCACGTACATCATCCATTTTAAACGGTTTAATTATTGCTTCTATTTTTTTCATGATTCTCTCTCTTAATTGAACAATTGTTTTCTACTTTAATACGAATTGAGACAAATATACAGGCAGAAAATTAAAAACAAGATTACACTCATAGATTGTGTTTAGTGAATAAGGTTTTGATATGTACGCTGCGCGTGGTTTTACGCTTCTTGAGTTAGTTATTGTATTAATTATTAGTATGTTACTTATCACAATTGGTATTCCTGGATTTCAAACCCTCATTCAAAATAATCGTTTAACAGCGGCCGCTAGCAGTATTAAAAATAACCTTTTATTTGCACGTAACCAATCCGTCAGTTACCTCAACTATGTAACAGTTTGCCCGCTTGAAAGTAACGTGTGTACTAACAACTGGATTTCGGGAATTGATATATTTATTGATAGCAATAGAAATGGCAGCTATGACAGTGGTGAAGTGTTATTAAAGACAGGGGATAAGTTTAATAGTAATGATACCCTGGTTTTCCCAAGTAGCAGTATTACTTATACGCCAGATGGACAGATAACAGGAAGTTCAGCGATATTTAGATATTGCACCGGAGACGAACGCATTGGTGTTTCAGTGGCTTATAGTGGTCGCCCCAAAACTATCTCCGGTGAAACATTTAGTAACTGTAATTAAAAAGGGGTATTTCTTTCTAGTTTAATTGCTTCTTTATTCTTAAAGTTACTTTTATTATCTACACACTCATAAACAGTAATTATTGTTTGTTCTGTTTTGCCATCGACCATGAACACAGGTTTTCCAATTAGTTGGCTGGCAAATTGCTTACTGTTTTTCTCATTACTAACAAACTGATGCACAATATTACTGTTGTCTTCTATCTGTACATAACATTTTATCGGTATACGTAACTCATTTTTTGCAGTTGCAAAGGAGGTGATCGTAATTCCCAATAACCCTATTAGCCAATATTTAGTTTTCATTATAATCTCCCTATTTCCAGCAATTTGTACCATTTGCATTAGTCGCTTGTTTGTCTTGATCATGTGTAATTGATAGCGTTGCACAGTCACTATCAGCAGCCTGTGTATCAATCGCGGTTGCAGTTAGTGTAAAGCCAACAGCGGCAGAAACAGACCCGCTGGGCTGGATAGAGTAATAACCATTATCGGTGATAAATGGATGTGCTCCCATGCCTAAATCAGTATCTAAATTAGTAGCATAAGATCGGTGATCAAGGTAATACATCTCCTGACGATTAGCTAAATCAATAAGCGCAGATTGTGCTTCTGTGCGACGTGCTTTTTGTACATAACTTATATAACTTGGGTAAGCGATACTACTTAAAACGGCAATGATAATTACAGTTACCAACAACTCTATCAGTGTAAATCCTCTGTTTTTCATATTGTGCTCTTTATGTAAAGTTTGTTGCAACAAAGATGAGAAAATCATTGTTGCATTGTAACCTTGTCGCCTTAAGCAATAAGGCGACAAGGTTTGAAAATTAGTTTTCTTTAAAGTAACTATAGATACGGCGAGGCATCATATCGGTATTAGTATCAACCGTTCCCTTAAAAATAACTTCTTCTTTTTGAGTTTCTTCATTATAGACAACCTGTTTATCACCTTGACCTACTCCTAACAGGCGAATAACGCTTTTTTCTTGGTCATCAACACCAGCGTGAATAACTAAGGAATCAGGTACACGGGAGCCAATATCTACTTTAGCAATCGCTTCCTCTTTATCATTTTTAAAACGACGTTCACCTGTGTGTAAGTCAACAGCATATAACCAACCTAAACCTAGATCGCCGACACCACAGCCAATATTAATCGTTGAATTAGGCACAAACGAGGTAAAATAGACAGTCCCTTCTAATACAGCGCCTTGCCCTAATGATTTCTCCCCGATCCCTGTAAATGCATACTTCCATCCTTTATAAGTACTTAAGTCTGCAAACACATCTAATATTTGCGAGCCACTGTAATTACCGACTGGATCCTCTTCAATACTATAAAGGTTAGCGATATTGATTGGTGTTGGCTTTTCGGGAAAACCGGTTTCACCAAATAACGTTGGGAAAATGGCATAATCATGAACAGAAAAGTAATAATCGTTAACATCAACACTAGAGGCTGGATGGGCTCTATCACCAGAGCCAATCAAAATGCCATCATAGGCAACCTTTTCATAGGAGAAAACGTCTTGGTCACTTTTGTTCACTTTATTCTGATAGGTTCTTACAATCACAGGCGCGGTAAAGAAGCGTCTATCTTGAGTCGTTGAATCACTTGCTAAGGAAGCAAGTTTAATAGTGCTCCATTTACTCGTATCTGTGCCTGCAAGATCCATTCGCCATAGGTTACCACCGGAGTCTCCAGCATAAAGTCGATCAACATACCCGTCGCTGTCTGCATCTAATAATCCAACCTGCCCAGGAATACTATCTCGCATACAATGAACATCATCAGTGGCACAAGTTGCTCCCCCTGTAGACCAAATTTTGTTCCCTGTTAACGCATCAACAATAAACACGCCTCGCCCAGCAACATCATCACAGTTTTCTGAAGCAGAAGGTATACAACTATCTTTATTAGTGTCATAACCCGCTCCGAACGCAAGCCCAGGACCTGTTGTTGGGGTACTACCTACTTTATAGGAAAACAAACCAATACTTGGCATCGACCATGTCTGAGCTAACTCAGAAAAACCGCTTGTACTAGCATCTATTTTCCATGCCAATGACGGTGAGTCGGGGCTGGTAATATCTATTGCATAATAACTTTGCCCTCCACGGCGCATCCCTACAATGGCAATAATTTTACTCACCCCCCCATCATTTTCGATAACTTTGATAGCAATAGGTGACAAATCCATTCCATATTGATGGTCACTTGATACAGGCGCATCGCGTAAAGAGGCCCCAAAGCTCAGAAGCTCTGCAGGAATAAACGCCCAATTTTCAGTGACACTATCACCGTTATCAGTAAACATATGTAAGAATCCAGCATTAGTACCGACTAATAAACGCACCACATTAGCGCCATTTTCTGTATAGGTAATAGCAAGAGGTTTAGAATGCAAGGGATCGGCAAATATATCACTACGATAATCGACGCGAGAGTTATCGCCATTATCATCATCAACATCAACTCCTTTCAACCAACTTAATGTATCAGCTAGATCTGTTTCATCTAGGCCTAATTCACTCGCAACAGCGGCGTCTGTAGCGACAGAGTAGTAAGCCTTAAGGTTTGTAATGTTAGGTTCTTTCAAAGTAGTTGGGTTAATATTACTAAGTACTTTACGGCTAGTCACATCACCTAGCATGGCTGCAACCCCGCCTTCTGCAACGGCATTACCATCTTGATCCCCCCCCCAATAGGTAGAAGCGGAGTCCTTAATATTCCCGTCAGCATTGATAGCTGGCACACCAAGTCTATCGACTAAAACACCATCACTATTCATCGTTAATTTTTTAATATTACCCTGCCAAACTGATGTATTACTTGGCATAAACATAGAGTAATAAACTGAATCTAAACTACGCGTTCTATCGAAGTTGTTGTTAGCAATAGCGGGTGATGAAAGGCTTGATGAACTATTTAAAATATCTAAAATAGTTGCTTGAAAAGCTTTCTGCAGAGCAATTGCATCTGAAGCGGGATAATAAGCCCCCCCCCCTCTGACTGCGGTCTCACTTAATAGCTCACCAGCATCATCGTCAGCGTCTTTACCAAAACCAATCGTATAAGTAGTAATATGCTGATCGCCATTTGTTGCTTCTCCATCAATATCACTGCTATTCATCCACTCCGTTAACGTAGGCATAAAGCTATCTTGAATTTTTCCTTGCCCTGTTAACGTGCTAATTAAAGAATTAGCTGCGGCATCTTTGGTTGGCTCACCGTCGGTCATCAGGATAATATAGGCGCGCTCCTGACAATTTTTAAATGGAGAGGTATATACCCCATTATTTTCAGCAGTCATATCTCGACCAGGTAGCGCGCTATCATTATCATCTCCAAAATATACCCCTTTACCAGCGTAATAACGGTATGCTTCATACATACTTTCACATAATGGTGTCCATGTTTCTGCATTAAGAGAGTTAATTCTATCGATTAAATCCTGTGATTGTTGTGTATTACGTAACATCACTTTATCCACAATACGTGCGCCATTTTTATCACTCGCACCATCGCCATTATTTGCATTAAAAATACCTAAACCAAAATCAACGGAAGGAGTACTACTGATCAAACTGCCAATTGCCTCTTTAGCGATATCTAAACGACTTTTACTAGTACTGCCACTATTTTTATGCCAATAGATATAATTAGCCGAATACAAGGTGACTGCATCACTGCCCGAAAACACACTGTTTACAGTGGAAATATAAGGCCCATTTTTACCACTTCTCGGAAAGCCAGGATCACCAGTTGTTGCCGGATTAGTGGGATCTTCATTAGAAAAATCCTCTTTACATTCAAACAGATCACCATTATTACCAGATAATGTTTTCCAGCGTGATTTAGAAGACTTTTTGTTAGGTACCCAGCGTCGCACATTACCGTTGTACAACCCGTTGCTAGCAAGTAACGCAATAGAAGCATTACAATTATTTTTACTAGTTAAAAAATATTGGTTGCTACCAGTATCAGGGACTTCTCCCCCCTGTTTCGTCCAATAGATGCGATCGGACTTACTACCAGCCCCATAATCCTGTGTATGATCATAGGGCACAGCTACGACTTCCTCAGAGCTTCTCATGCTCCCAGAATTATCAAAAATAATCAGAACTTGAGGCCTTATTCCATTTTGCGCACTGACATCCGACACAAATAGTTCTGTGTCATCGGCAACCAATAACGAACAATAAGCAGTTAATAATGTTGCGAGCAATCGTTTCATAAACATAATATTTCTCCCTTTGCCTTTCTAAAAGTACGCTGGCAATACGCTTTAAACCTATAAATTTACTGTTAATTAATCTGAGATAATAGGTTGTTCAACCCCGATGCTCATAGCATTTTGAGCCCATTTAGCGCCCCCAGATTTTGTTCTTCCAAACTCATGTACAAAGTTAACTTGTAGATATTTACATTTGAAATTATTGCCACTTGCTTTCATGCGCCGTTTACAGTTTATTTCACCATTTAATTCAACATTACTGCTGACATCGCCATAGGAAAAAATAGTGTTCGTAGTTGCGCTAGCAAAGGATTGAGCTGTGCCTGAGCGGTGTAAAATTTCGTTGGCAGCACTGTTCAGAAGAATATTTGACTCTCCCTGTAACACGCGCGCATCAATCATCTTAAGCCCAAGAAAACTATTACTCATTACCAAAACACCAAGTACTAATAACAATGGTAAAATTAACATCGCAATAAAAAGTGCGATCCCTCTTTGTTTATGTAAGCTAGTCATTTACTAATACCACGCTATTTTGGAAAAGAATCACTGTTGAAACGAGCTCTCTTTTATAATTATCATTGGCAGCAGGAAACAAGTAATCCCCCATTTGGTAAGTATTGCCATTTGTATAACCGGCAGTTTTCTCAAGAGATTTGACCAATAAAAATATTTTTACTCCGATCACTCGGCCAGTATCCCAATCATTATTGGTCACCTGTGAAGCACCAACAAAGGAGTGCACAGAGCCATCCCGTTCGCTTGCAACCAAAGCGTCTAATGCGAACATAAATTGCATACTTTCAACACCTTCCACTAAGACTTCTTCACGAACCATTTTACTTGTTCGTAAGGTTAAGCGACGTAAACGACCAATCTCATCCTGCTTATCTAAGTAGTAGACGTGATGAATATATTCCCAAACCGGTTTGACTGCACTACTGGTTAATGCACTGGCATCACCTTGGTAAACAGTTAACGCTGAGGTATTGATATCCAAGTAAAATCGATCAGCAATATAGCTACCCTCTTGCTGGTAACCACGTACTCTTTTTAATGAAAGGTAATCACTATTAACCACTAAGCTAGTATCACTGTCGCCATCATTAATACAACTCATCGCTAAGCTACCGATGGATGCAGGCACAGAAGCTGCCCACAAAGGGCGATATTTCCCGCCATTAGGGAAAGATCCACTGGATACATTGTCTAAGCAGTCATCACTATTAGCGATAATTGCACCATTGAGATCCCACAAGCTTTTATTTTCACCAGTCGCCTGTGAAAAAAAGTACGATTGCTTGAGGTCTCGCGCTAATAGCTGCAAAGCAAACGTCGCATTTTCTTGACGTTCACCACTGCCCAGTGCTTCATTAGTTGCTCGTTGACTCGCAATAAAAACACTTAACAAACCAGCGGTTAAAAACAACGAAAGTAATATCGCAATCATCCATTCAACTAACGAATAACCTAACTGCTGGCGGATATTTTTAGGGGGTGAGATAAGACGAGGACCAATCATGATGATTTACTGATGTAAGTTTCAACACTTAGCTGACGACGATGCGCATTCGCCGTACCACAAGTATTGGTTAGATCCGTCGCCCCAGCATTCGCAGCTGCATCCTTACTTTTAACAGTTGAAAACCAACTAATGACGATCTGCACAAGCTCACCATCAGAGCCCGATGCCGGGGATACTGCTATGCAAGCATCTGCTTCAACTAGGCCATTTTCACCATTTGTGCTGGCATTAACCTCTGCACCAGTAAATTTTTGCTTCCACTCATAAAGGTCGTTGTTTTTTATATCTTCGCCACTACAATTAACAAACACCCCGCCCGACCCAATACAGTTCGGTATCGATAGGTTAGCATCTGTCAAGCTATCAATACTGTAGCTATTACCAGCACCACTTAGCCATAAACGATTAAGTTGCATACGTTCAGTAATATCGGTAATAAGGGAATTGGCGAGACTTCTTTGCTGAATTTCGATAGTAGATTTGACGGCTGTAGATTGCATGCCAGCTAAACCGAGCAAGCCGAGCGCTAAAATAAAGGCACTGATCATAATTTCAATCAGGCTAAATCCACCATGAGTGGCATTAATGTTTAAACAAGTCTTTTTCATAAATCAATCCATTGCTTAACCTTAAAAAGGTTTCCAATCAATAATTATAGTTCGTGTTGAACATTAGGAATCAATAAAAGACAAAACTGATGTGAATAGTAGGTGATCTCTTAGGGGAAAATGAGACACAAAAAAAGCCAATTTATAAAAATCATAAATTGGCTTTAAAAAAGACGACAGGCATTCTAACAAAAACCGTCGATTACAATAACTACACACTCGTAATTATTTGATTTGTTTGTAAAATAAAATCGATAAGATAATATTCACAAGGTGACTTTAATAGTCGTTAGGCTTAGTCTATCTGTCTTACTCGTAGCTCAGCAGGCACCTCAAAAACTGTATTTTCACGCACACCAGGATTTTCAATGACTAACGTCCCACCGAGTGCTTGTAACTTATCAACCACCTCTTTAACTAATACTTCAGGTGCGGAAGCACCAGCTGTAACACCAACTTTATTGACATTTTCAAACCATTCGCAATTAATATCTGATGCATTATCAATAAGGTAAGCGTTCACTCCTTCGCAACTCGCCTTTTCTCGGAGACGGTTTGAGTTAGAAGAATTGGTTGAGCCGACGACTAACACTAGATCGGTTATTTGTGCGAGATCCTTCACTGAGTCCTGACGATTTTGGGTGGCATAGCAAATATCGTCTTTACGAGGGCCTTCTATTTCCGGAAACTTTTCACGTAATGCATTGATTATGTTGGCTGTATCATCTACTGAAAGCGTCGTTTGAGAGCTATAGCATAACTTAGTCGCATCTTTTACTTGTAACTTTTCTACATCCTCAGGCGACTCAACAAGATAAATTCCCCCCTTATCATTGTCATACTGCCCCATGGTACCAACGACTTCAGGGTGCCCTTCGTGACCAATTAAAATACACTCCTGAGCACGGCGACTTGCTCGTGTTACTTCCATGTGCACTTTTGTCACTAACGGACAGGTCGCATCAAATACTTTTAACTCGCGTTTTTTCGCTTCATTACGTACTGATTGTGCTACACCATGGGCACTGAAAATAACAATATTATCATCGGGCACTTCATTGAGCTCTTCGACAAAAACCGCACCACGCGCTTTTAATCCGTCAACAACATACTGGTTATGAACCACTTCATGGCGAACATAAATAGGCGATGGAAAAAGATCTAAAGCTCGCTCAACAATTGAGATTGCACGGTGTACCCCGGCACAGAAACCACGTGGGTTTGCTAAAATAATTTGCATAATAAATACCTAGCCTAATACTTCAAGTACATCAACTTCAAAAGTCAGTATCTGACCAGCAAGTGGATGATTAAAATCAACGGTGACACTGTCCGCGATCACCTCACGAATAACACCGGGTAACTCGCTACCATCTGGTTGAGCAAAAGTAATAATTGTACCCACCTCTGCTGGGACATCGGCACTAAACTTACTTAACTCTAAATGATGGACGTTATCTGGGTTTGGCAAACCAAATGCATCTTCAGGTGCAAGGGTAAAAGTTTCAGACTGCCCCTCTGTTAAACCTAATAAACAACGCTCAAAATTAGGCGTTAGGCTACCATCCCCCATTACAAATTTTGCAGGCTTATTGTCAACCTTACTGCTGTCTACCGCAGAGCCATCGGCTAAACGGATTGAAAAGTGCATCATCACTTCACTGTCTGCAGTAATTGTTTTTGTTGAATCCGTCATTATTTATTTTCCTTTTCTTTTGCTTTATCTTTTTGCTCTTCAGGGTAGAGAAGAGAAGCAAGAATAATCATTGCGGCACCAATAAAAATAGCAATATCCGCTACATTAAAGGTTGGCCAACGATAAAAACCTAAATCAAAATCTAAAAAATCAACCACATAGCCAAACATCAATCGATCCATCACATTACCGATTGCGCCTGACAACACTAAACTAAAGGCAATATTTTCCCAACGTTTATTAACACTGTTGTTTTTCAATGAATACAGTAAATAGGCTGACACCGCAAAAGCAATACTGGTAAACAGATACTTTTGCCAGCCGCCTGCATCGCCTAAGAAACTAAAAGCAGCTCCGTAATTACGCGCATAGGTAAAATTAAAAAAAGATAATACTTCATAAGACTCATAAAGGTCGAGTGCCTGAACGGTCCAATATTTAGTTGCTTGATCTAAAATTAACAATACGGCAGTTATCCATAACCAGCGTAACCCTGACTTTTCAATTATCTCTGTCATTGCTTTCTCTTATTTTAAAGCTAAAAAAAACGCCTTAATAATGTAAGGCGTTTTATTAAGGATCGTGCTTACTTATTAAGCAAACTGGCGCTGTTCGCCATCGCCATCAACGTTAGTGACACAACGTACACATAACAGAGGGTGTGTTTCATCGGTACCCACACTTTCGTGGTGGTGCCAACAACGATCACATTTAGCATGTACGCTTTTCTCAACGGCAACACTCAATCCAGCAAGCTCAGTTGTTACCGCGGTTTCAGGTGCATCTGAAAGTGCTTTTACAGTCGCTTTTGAAGTAATTAAAACAAAACGTAATTCATCTGCTAAACCGTTTAATAAGTTAGCAGTGTTATCATCTGCGTATAAAGTGACTTCCGCTTCTAAGCCACCACCGATAACACTCTCATTACGCGCAAGCTCTAATGCTTTGTTAACTTCAGCACGAACAGCAATTAATTGATCCCACTGCTTATTTGAAACAGCTTCGTTATCTGTTAAACCAAATAAGCCATCGTACCAAACGCCAGTGAAGACAAATTCATCACGCTCGCCCGGCATACGTCCCCAAATCTCATCGGCTGTAAAGCTTAAGATTGGTGCCATCCAACGAACTAATGCTTCCGCTAAGTGGAACATCGCGGTTTGACAACTACGACGTGCAATACCGTCTGATTTAGCGGTGTACTGTCTGTCTTTAATGATATCTAGGTAAAAGCTACCTAGTTCAATTGAACAGAAGTGTGTTAGTTTTTGATGAACGGCATGTAGGTTGTATTCGTTGTAAGCAGTAACAATTTCAGCTTGTAATGCATCCGCTTTAGCAACGATCCAACGATCTAATGCAACCATCTCATCGCTTGCAAGCATATCTGCTTTTGGATCAAAACCGTTTAAATTAGAGAGTAAGAAGCGCGCTGTATTACGAATACGACGGTAGCTATCTGCACTACGGTTTAAGATCTCATCGGATACGGTGATTTCACCGGTGTAATCGGTAGAAGCAACCCAGAGACGCAAAACATCAGCGCCTAAGTCATTCATTACTTTCTGTGGTGACATTACGTTACCAACAGACTTAGACATTTTCTTACCTTGTGCATCAACCACGAAACCGTGTGTTAATACCTCTTTGTAAGGGGCCTTATCTTTGATTGCAACACTGGTCATGAGTGATGATTGGAACCAACCTCGGTGCTGATCTGAACCTTCAAGATAAAGGTCGATATCATTAACAGCATCGCCATTTTGGTATTCATCGCGTACGCCAACAACAGCTGAGTGAGTCGTACCAGAGTCAAACCATACATCTAATGTATCTGTCACTTTACGGTATTGGTCTGCTTCAAAACCTAATAGTTTTTCTGCGTCTAAATCCCACCACGCTTGAATCCCCTCTTTTTCAATTTTAAGGGCGATAAGCTCCATCATCTCAACACTATTAGGGTGTAATTCATCCGTCTCTTTATTAACAAACAGCGTAATTGGTACGCCCCATGTACGCTGACGAGAAATACACCAATCAGGGCGACCTTGAATCATTTTTTCAATACGCTGCTCACCCCAAGCAGGGATCCATTTAACTTCTTTGATTTCACCTAACGCATTATCACGCAACCCTTTTTGGTCCATCGCAATAAACCATTGTGGCGTCGCACGGAAGATAATCGGCGTTTTGTGTCTCCAACAATGTGGGTAGCTGTGTTTTAGTACTTTATGGCAAACTAGCGCATTCTTTTCAGTTAGCACTTCGAGCACTTTATCGTTCGCTTTAAATACATGTAGACCGGCAAAGAATTCAGTATCTTCACGGAATACACCATTATCAGCAACTGGGTTTGCAACCTCGAGATCATATTTTAAACCAACGGAGTAATCGTCTTGACCATGACCCGGCGCAGTGTGCACACAACCTGTACCAGCATCAATGGTTACATGGTCTGCAATAATCGCAGGTACCTGTAGATTTAAGAACGGATGATTAAACAGTTGTTTTTCTAAATCAGCACCGCTACAAATTGCCACTGTTTTAGCATCTTCAATGCCGTAACGCTCCATTGCGCTATTAACTAAATCAGTCGCTAAAATCAAACGACGCTCGCCCGCTTGCACTAATGAGTATTCAACTTTAGCAGCCAATGCAACCGCGCGGTTAGCAGGCAGTGTCCAAGGCGTTGTTGTCCAAATAACAGTACAAATATCACCGTGACCTAAGTCATCACCTTCAGGGTTAAAACAAGCAATGACAGCTTCGTTATCAACCGCAGTAAATGCGACATCAATCGCAGGCGAGTTTTTATCTTCGTATTCAACTTCCGCTTCTGCTAATGCAGAGCCACAGTCTGTACACCAATGCACAGGTTTAGAGCCTTTATGCAGGTGATCATTTTTGATGATTTTCGCTAAAGCACGAACAATGTTCGCTTCTGTTTCAAAGTTCATCGTTAGGTAAGGGTTTTCCCAATCACCTAATACACCAAGTCGCTGAAAGTCTTTACGTTGCCCATCAACTTGACGTGCAGCATATTCACGGCATTTAACACGGAACTGTGCAGGCGTTAATTTTTTACCTGGTTTACCATGTTTTTGCTCAACTTTTAGCTCGATCGGTAAACCATGACAATCCCAGCCCGGAATGTAAGGCGCGTCGAAGTCAGAAAGTGTTTTAGATTTGATAATAATATCTTTCAGAATTTTATTTACCGAGTGACCGATATGAATATCACCATTTGCATAGGGAGGACCATCATGCAGAATAAATGTTTTTTTACCTTTTTTAGCGCTGCGAATCTTGCTGTACAAGTCATTTTTGTACCAGTTTTTCAACATATTTGGTTCACGATTCGCCAAATTTGCACGCATCGGAAAACCTGTTTTAGGAAGGTTTAATGTACTTTTATAATCACTCATCGGTTTTTTATTCCATCTTACGATTTAATTGTTAATTGTTTTGATGCTGGCATTTTCATGCCATCGCTTAGCGTCTTGTATATCTTTATCTATCTGAACTTTTAACTCAGCGAAGGACTCAAACTTCACTTCACTGCGTAATTTCTCTTCTAACACGACTTCAAGTTGCTCTCCGTAAAGATCCCCCTCAAAGTTAAAAATATGTACTTCTAACTGCTGCCTTTCACCTTTAACCGTCGGGCGGGTACCGATATTAGCAACCCCCTGATAGCTTTTCCCTTTAATGCCAAGTACCGTGACAACAAACACGCCTGATAACGGAGATACGCGACGTTTTAGTAGCAAGTTGGCAGTCGGCACACCAATGGTGCGTCCGAGTTTACGGCCATGGCTTACACGCCCAGCAATACTATATTTACGCCCCAACATATCGGCGGCTTGAGCTAGTTCACCCTTCGCTAAGAAATCACGAATACGGGTGCTGCTTATACGTTGTGATTGCTGCACTAAACTTTGCGTATCAACAACTTCAAAGCCATGTTTTTTACCCGCTTGCTGTAAAAGCTGAAAGTCTCCGCGGCGCTGGTAGCCAAAATGAAAGTCATCACCAACGACCAAAAACTTTATATTTAGCTTATTAATCAATAACTCTTCAATAAAAGCTTCTGCGCTAATATTGGCAAACTGTCGCGTAAAAGAAACACATAACAAACGGTCTAATTTCAACTTTTCAAGCTGTACAAATTTATCACGTAAGCGACTCAATCGAGCAGGTGCGTTATCACCTAAAAACAGCTCTTCGGGCTGTGGCTCAAAAGTCATGACTGTCGCAGGCACATTAAGACGTTTAGCTTCACGTAATAAACGAGATAACACGGCATTATGTCCGCAGTGAATACCGTCAAAATTACCAATGCTTAAAACACAACCTTGATGTTGCGAGTTAAGATTATGAATGCCACGAACTAATTCCATCACTCTACTTTTCTATATATACACAGACGCAAAAGGAGGATTATATAGCATAGCGCTCAACTTATCAGCTCTCATTTTTTGTCTTTTCAGCACTAATTTTAAAGTGCCTGATACGCAAGCCAATGATGCCTGCACAGACAAAGTAGGTTGCAACACCTAACGCGATTAAAGCAAACAATTTATATGCGGCTTCAAAGAGGCTAAATTCACTCCATTGTTGCAAGCTAGGGTTAAGATAAACCATCGTAACCGCCATCACTAACGCTGAAATAATAATGCGTAAAAGTACACGAATAGTCTCATTTTGTTTTTGGTAAACACCACTACGATATAATCCAAACCACAACATACCTGCATTTAATGTTGCAGACAGCGAGGTGGCAATAGCCAAACCAACATAGCCAAATGGAATAGCAAATATAATGTTTAACCCCATGTTACTCACCATAGCAATAATGCCGTATTTAACCGGTGTTTTTGTATCCTGTCGTGCGTAATACCCAGGGGCAAGCACTTTCACCATCATGAAACTCAGCAGCCCAGAGCCATAGGCAAATAAACTCATGGATGCCATACTTACATCATCCATACCGAACTCGCCACGCATAAACAACACACGCAACATAGGTTCAGCTAATACAATAAGCCCCAACATGGCTGGAAAACCTAACATGCACACCATACGCATTCCCCAATCCACCGTTTTAGCAAAGTGCTGTGGGGATTTACTGACATGTGACGAGGAGAGACTAGGCAGAATAACAGTCGCAATCGCAATACCAAAAAGACCGAGAGGAAACTCCAATAATCGATCCGAATAATAAAGCCAGCTAATTGAACCTGTTTGTAAAAAACTGGCAATAAAAGTATCAAGTAGTAGGTTAATCTGACTAACCGATACCCCAAACAGAGCCGGTATCATCAAAGTACGGATTTTCACTACCCCTTCATGATGCCAATTCCATTTTGGTTTTACTAACATCCCCTCTTTTGCCATGAAAGGGATTTGAAAAAAGAATTGAATCGCCCCCCCTAATAACACGCCAATTGCAAGGCCAAATTCAGGTTGTGCTAATTTTGGTGAAACAAACAGGGCACAGCTAATAATGGCAATATTTAAAAACACCGGCGTAAAGGCCGCAACGGCAAACTTGCCAAGAGTATTTAGAATAGCGCCAGAAAGTGCAGTAAAGGTGATAAACCATAAATAGGGGAAAGTAATTTTTAGCATATCCGAAGCAAGTTCAAACTTATATGCTTCTGCGCCACCGTTATACCACTCTAAAAACCAACCAAAGCCAAATAGTGCAGTGATCACGCTTGAGCCTAATACACCAAGAAGCGTAATAACGGTGACAATTGTACCTAATGTCCCCGAAACGGCAGCGATGAGCTGTGTCACTTCATCTCGTGATTTGGTTTTTTCATATTCAGTCAATACCGGTACAAAAGCTTGTGCAAATGCTCCTTCGGCAAATAATCGACGCAAAAAATTGGGAATTTTATTAGCAAAAAAGAAAAGATCAGCCGCTGCCCCAGCACCCATTAAGTTTGCTATCACGATATCGCGCACTAACCCTAATACACGGGAAATCAACGTCATTGCACTGACTATCATCCCTGATTTTAATAATTTTTTACTCACTCGCGAGATCTCTAGCTAAATTTAGAGGGGCATTTTATAGCGAAAGCATCATAATACCAATATGAATAAAGCGTTGTTGATAAAGACATTTATAATCAATTAGTTAAATTTAGAATCTTTTATAAAAATTAAGTGCTGTATCCCTTAGTCATACTGAAACGCCTTACTGCAAACTATCAAAAGTGATTAAAAGCCACCCAACGCAATTATTTGAAGTCTAAAAGTTAAGCTGCATAAGTAATCAAATTGATAACTCTTAAATAAGTCAGAAAATTAATCAGCAAAGAAGCGCAATAAATCCATTGTAAATTTGCATCTAAGTGTCGTTGAGTATAAAATGCGCGCAGTTTAACCACCTGTCAGGATTCTTCGCAGTTTTTTCAGCGGTTAAAAGCTATTTCTAGACTGTGAAAACTTAGCACTAAGCTCATACGCTTAGTTGAAGACAAAGGGCAGTTTAGTCGTTTCATATATATCGTTTCATATTTTAAGCGATTAATGAGCACGAAAGAGTAGTTAAAATAAGAAACCATTTGACAATACACATGTTACAAGGCATATTCCTCGACCTTTGATTATCCCTTGTATACAGAATTTAGGAGTTAAGGTCTTGGCTAATATCAAGTCTGCTAAAAAACGCGCTATTCAATCTGAAAAACGCCGTAAACATAACGCTAGCCGTCGTACAATGATGCGTACTTTCATCAAGAAAGTTGTTGTTGCTATCGAAGCTGGTAATAAAGAAGTTGCAGCTACAGAGTTTGTTACATTACAAGCTACTTTAGATAAATTCGCAACTAAAGGCTTAATAAGCAAAAACATGGTAGCTCGTAAGAAAAGCCGTCTTTCTGCTAAAATTAAAGCGCTTTAATATTAAAGCTATTCGATGCTACGCTTTTTCGGCGTAACATACGTAGTTAAAAAAACCGACTTTTGTCGGTTTTTTTGTGCCCGTCTTTGACTCAGTAAATAGAGCGATGAATATCTAGCAACACACAACTATTATTCATTTATAAAACTAAATGCCCATCCCCGATAATGCACTCATTAAATCTTTAATGGTTTTACCAACAACCGGATGGCTTTCTTCAAGCATAAGCAACTGCTCTGTTATTTTTTTGTCACGAATAAGTTGTGCCGGATCGCGTGATAAGATCGCCTCTTGAAGCTGATCATGCACCGTTTTTAACTCTCCTGCCGTACATTCATCGGCAATCAGATCGTTATCTAAAATATCAGATAGATTTTTTACTTCCGATTTCACTTTATTAATTGGCATATAGACCTCTTTGCAATAGCGACAATAAATAAAGTGTAGATGCTAAACAGGCACTTATTTTTCTTTAATTTTGAAAAGGTGATCTAAATAGCGACCCAAGCCTAAAAAGCCAATCACGAACAACAAACTGATGATCATTAAGCCCACTTTAAACCAGCTTTGTTGATCAAAGTGTTGCGTAAAAAGCATAGAAAGGTAGATAGCGACCAACCAGTAGGCAATACGAATCGCATAAGCCCAAACCGAATAGGCTTTATCGGTTAACCATAATTTAGCCATGTTAGGCTCCTTTAATCGTGAAACTTACCACGTTGTCGATATGCGACTGCCCTGTTGCAAGCATAATCAAACGATCAATTCCCAATGCAACCCCCGAGCAGTCAGGTAATGAATCAAGTGAATCGACAAAACGATGGTCGATAGGCATTTGTGGCAAATTATTTTTTTGACGCAGTCGATTATCTTTTTCAAAACGTAATCGTTGCTCTTTACTGTCACTCAACTCATGAAAGCCATTCGCTAATTCAATACCTTTGTAATACACCTCAAAACGCTCTGCAACTCGATTATCATCTTTACTAATGCGTGCAAGCGCGGCCTGAGATGCAGGGAAATTATAAACAAAACAGGGCGCATCATTGGCAATAACAGGCTCAATCGCAACACAAAAAAGCAACTGTAAAACCGTGTCTTTATCATCTTCATTATCTAATACATCGCCTAAATCAAGGCTCGCTCCAGCCACTTTTAATTGCTCAAGCGAGGCACTAAGCGGGTCTACATCAAGGTGTAATTGAAATGCCTGCTGATAGGTCAAACGCGTTGCATTATCGCATGCTAAAACTAATTTGAGCAATTGCTCCATCTCATCCATCAGTTGAAAATGATCAAAACCAACACGATACCACTCTAATAGGGTAAACTCAGGATTATGGTAACGCCCAGACTCTTCGTTTCTAAACGCTTTCGCGATTTGAAATATGCTACCACTGCCCGCCGACAGAAGACGTTTCATATGAAATTCAGGTGATGTTTGCAGATAAAGGGGCACACCTAATGGATCTGGCTTTCGCTCACTAATTTCAGGCCCGACAAAGTGAGTTTTAAAACAAAAAAGGTGCTGATCCGTTACCCCTGCTTGACTCAGTGAAGGCGTTTCTACTTCAAGTAGATCGCGTTGAATAAAAAAACGTCTCATTTTTTGAATAATAACAGCACGCTTTTTCAGCAGTGCAATATCGGCATTGGGTAACCAGCTCATATTTCCTCTCTTATTTATAATAAGAAGTTTATCAAATTATTGATTCCGCGTAATAAAAAGTCGAACTCTTCACAAACAATCTTAAAAACCTTACCACTCTCACGGATTTTTAAGATTGCATTGCTACACTGAATACTTACTTTTTGGTGGGAGGAGATAAGCGTGCAAATAATTAAAACAGATGTCGCCATTATTGGCGCCGGCGGTTCAGGTTTACGAGCTGCCATTGAAATAGCAGAAAATCATCCCGAACTCGATGTTGCGCTTATCTCTAAAGTATACCCGATGCGAAGCCACACCGTGGCTGCAGAAGGGGGGGCTGCGGGTGTTGCACAGGATCATGACTCGCTGGATAACCATTTTAATGACACAGTTTCCGGTGGTGATTGGTTATGCGAGCAGGATGTGGTTGAATATTTTGTTGAAAATGCGGCTAAACAATTAACCCAATTGGAACATTGGGGATGCCCTTGGAGCCGTAAACCCGATGGCAGTATCAACGTACGTGCCTTTGGTGGTATGAAAATAGAACGCACATGGTTTGCAGCAGATAAAAGTGGTTTCCATATTCTTCATACCCTCTTTCAAACCTCTATACAGCACCCCAAAATCACCCGTTATGATGAACATTTCTGTCTTGATTTGATCGTCGAGGATGAAAAAATTCAAGGTGTCGTTATTCTTGATATTGCTGAAGGCGAAGTAAAATTAATTCAAGCCAAATCCGTAATCATGGCAACCGGTGGTGCCGGCCGTGTGTACAGCTATAACACTAATGGCGGTATTGTGACCGGTGATGGAATGTCACTTGCCTATCGCCACGGTGTCGCACTGCGCGATATGGAGTTTGTACAATATCACCCGACGGGCCTACCTGGCAGCGGTATTTTAATGACCGAAGGTTGTCGTGGTGAAGGCGGTATTTTAGTCAATAAAGACGGTTATCGTTACTTGCAAGATTACGGTCTAGGCCCTGAAATTCCAGTGGGTGAAACCAAAAACAAATATATGGAACTCGGACCACGCGATAAACTCAGCCAATGTTTCTGGCAAGAGCAACAAAAAGGCAATGTAATTAACGGTGAGCGTGGAGATTATATCCATTTAGACCTACGCCACTTAGGGGAAGAAAAAATTAACGAACGCTTACCCTTTATACGTGAGTTAGCAAAGGCCTATGTGGGGGTTGATCCTGTTCATGAACCGATTCCGGTTCGCCCTACCGTGCATTACACGATGGGGGGTATTGAAACCGACGCTAAAACCGCGACCTCTCTAGCGGGTTTATACGCGATTGGCGAGTGTGCCTCTGTCGGCCTTCATGGCGCTAACCGTTTAGGCTCTAATTCATTAACTGAGCTTGCCGTATTTGGGCAACTTGCAGGTGAGCAAGCGGCTGAATATGCGAAAGCCAATAAACATGAAAAAATCACGCCCATTAAAAAACAAGCAGAAGCGGTAATGCAACGCACACATGCTCTGCTCAACAGCAATGGCACAGAAAAGATGGCCGATATTCGCCAAGAGATGGGCGATAGCATGGAAGAAGGTGTCGGTATCTACCGCACAAAAGAGTCGATGCAGGCAACCATAGATAAACTCGCAGAGCTGAAAGAGCGTTACAAAAACATTCATATTGCCGACAAATCCAGCGTATTTAATACAGAGTTTTTATATGCGATAGAGCTTGGTTACCTGCTTGATACTGCAGAAGCGATGGCACACAGCGCATTACTTCGTGAAGAGTCGCGTGGTTCACATCAACGTATTGATGGCTTTGAAGCACGTGACGATGAAAAGTTTTTAAAACATTCACTCGCTTATTATCAGCAAGATAAAGCACCTAAAATAGCTTACAGCGATGTCACTATTACAAAGAGTCAACCTGCCGTGCGTGCCTATGGCGCGGCTGGCGACCAATCAGCGCAGGAGAATAAATAATGACTGAACAAATTATTGAAATAGACATTCTGCGTTATCGACCAGAGGAAGATAATCAACCTTTTACACAAACCTTTGATGTACCCTATCGTCCTGATATGTCCATTTTAGAAGCCTTACAATATATTAAAGATCACCTCGATAGCACCATTAGTTTCCGTTGGTCTTGTCGTATGGCGATTTGTGGTAGTTGCGGCATGATGGTCAATGGCGTACCTAAACTAGGTTGCAAAGCTTTTTTACGTGATTATTACCCGAAAAAAGTCTCCCTAGAGCCACTGGCTAACTTCCCCATTGAGCGTGACTTAGTGGTTGTGATGGACGACTTCATTAAAAAGCTTGAAGAGATAAAACCCTACATCATCCCTGAAAGAAATGAAGCCGGTGAAAGTCGCAGTTTATCTGAGGGCGCCTATCAACAAACACCTGAGCAGATGGAAAAATACCGACAATTTTCAATGTGTATCAACTGTGGCCTATGTTATTCCGCTTGTCCACAGTATGCCTTAGACAACAAATTTACAGGACCAGCAGCGCTCGCTCTATTAGCACGCTATAACCGCGACAACCGTGACGCTGGAAGTGCTGAGCGAATGAAAATAGTCAATCAAGAGGAAGGTGTTTGGGGCTGTACATTTGTCGGTTATTGCTCGGTTGTTTGCCCTAAAGGCGTTGATCCCGCAGCCGCTATTCAGTTATTGAAAGTAGAGAGTAGTAAAGACTACTTGATCGGAATGTTTAAGCCAGACTAAGCATAGATTAACTTTACTAAGGAACGAAACCATGAGTAAACGCAAACCTTATACACGGGAACTACCCACTGATTGGTGGATGAAACAACTTTTTTACACCAAATATATGCTCCGCGAAGGTAGTAGTGTCCTGATCACTATTTATAGCTTAATTCTTGCCTGGGGCTTGTTACGCTTAACTCAGGGAGAAGCAGCCTTTAATGGCTGGATAGAGTCACTGCAAAATCCCATTGCAATAGTATTCCATATTATTGCCCTCGCTTTTGCCCTTTACCACACGATAACGTGGTTCTCATTAGCACCGAAGGCGGTTGATTTGTGGATAAAAGGCAAACGTCTCGATGATAAAGTGATTGTTTCTGCACATTACGCAGCATTTATTATTATCAGTGTTTTATGCTTATTAATCATCACGCTATAAGGAGAAGAGATGTCTGATTTAAAAGAGAAAAAATACATTCGCTCCCACGAGCCTGTGTTCTGGGGATTGTTTGGCGCAGGTGGAATGCTGACCGCTTTTTTAACACCAGTGATGATACTCATAACCGGACTATTAATTCCCTTAGGGATCATCGATAAAGGAAATTTCAACTATCAAAGCATTCATGCTTTTGCGAGCTCTTGGTTTGGCGCCGCTGTTATTTTGGTTTTAGTGGCACTGCCTTTATGGCATACACTACACCGTATATTTCATGCGTTACACGATCTCGGTATTAAACGAGGCAGAGACTGGCAACAAGTACTGAGTTATGGCTTTGCCTTTGCAGTTAGCGTATTTGTTTTTACGCTATTATTGCAAATGTTTTAAAGTGGTTGTTTAATTAAGCCTATGCTAATAAATCATAAAAGCGTGTTGAGTTTATTACTTGCCACGCTCACTCTTTTTACTACCCAGAGTTATGCCAATAAGGTGTACACTATTGGCGTACAAAATTTTAAGGACTATAGCCCCTATTCGTCCGTAAAAAATAATCAATATCAAGGCTTTAACCGCGAACTCTTAGATATGTTTGCATCCAGCCAAAACTTCACTTTCGATTATAAAACACGCCCTATTAAACGTTTATATTCGGAGTTTCTAAAGGAAAAGTTAGATTTTAAATACCCAGACAACATCAACTGGGCACCTGAAAAAAAGCAACAAGCTGCAATCCATTATAGTGATGCGGTTGTGCAATATATCGATGGCTTAATTATCAGGAAAGAAAATAAAAATAAAACATTTTCTCAATTAAAGAAAATTGGCGTGATGAGCGGATTTACTCCAGACCAACGTTACTTAGACGCACAACAGAAAGGAGAACTGGAATTTATTTATGTTAATAATTATGAGCGCTTATTCAAGCTTGTAAACGAGCAACGGATCGACGGTGCTTATTTCGATATTATTATTAGCCAACATCATATCCTACATTCAGCGTCACAAAAACAACACTTGGTATTTAATGAAAAACACCCTTTTAGGCATGGTACTCGTAGCTTATCCTCTATCAAACATCCCGAGATGATTGAACAGTTCAACCTTTTTTTAATCGAACATGCCACGCAAATAAACGCGCTTAAATTGCGTTACAATATTAGTGAACGAAAAGTTATCGCTAGCCGATAAAAGAAATCACTACTCTGTGGATAGTCAGCCTTTCTCTTACCCATAAAAAAACCCAGATAAACTGGGTTTAACAATATAAATCAAACGGTATTAATTATTTTTTTACACGGCCAACATATTCTGCGCTACGCGTATCAACTTTAACCACTTCACCTATTTGGATGAACAAAGGTACACGAATTATCGCACCCGTTGATAATGTTGCAGGCTTGCCACCCGTTCCTGCAGTATCACCTTTAAGACCAGGGTCAGTTTCAGTTACCTCTAACTCAACAAAGTTAGGTGGCGTTACACTAATCGGATTATCGTTCCACAGAGTAATTGTACAAGGATCTTGCTCTACTAGCCATTTCTCCATGTCACCTACTGCTTTCGCTTCTGCAGCCACTTGTTCAAAGGTATCATTATTCATGAAGTGGAAAAATTCACCATCGCTGTAAAGGTAAGAAAGCTCAATATCCATTACGTCAGCAGCTTCGACAGATTCACCAGACTTGAAAGTTTTCTCTACAACTTTACCTGATAATAACTTACGAAATTTAACACGGTTAAAGGCTTGCCCTTTACCCGGCTTTACTAATTCATTCTCAAGAATGGCACAAGGCTCTTTATCGAGCATGAATTTTAGCCCGCCCTTGAATTCACTGGTACTATATGTAGCCATAACAACCTCTTTATAAAATAATTTAAAATGACAAAAATAATTACCGTGAATAATACCGATGTGCTGAGCTCTTGGCAAAAAGAACTCGCAAATGCGGTCAAAAACCCCGTACAACTTTTGCAATTATTGGAGATTAACCCAGAAAGTGTGCCATTAAGTGAGGAAGCTCGTAAAAGTTTTAGCATGTTAGTGCCGATGCCTTTTATCAATAAGATGAATAAAGGCGATCTTTCTGATCCTCTTTTACAACAGGTACTGCCAGTGCAAGATGAAGAGCGAATCGTTGAAGGGTATAGCTTCGACCCTCTCGGCGAACACCAAAATGGCATTCAAGGCGTATTACATAAGTATAAAAGCAGAATTTTACTCATTTTAAAATCGGGGTGTGCTGTTAATTGTCGTTACTGTTTTCGTCGCCATTTCCCCTACCAAGAAAATAACCTTAATAAGCAACAATTTCAGGAAGTATTAAGTTACTTAAAAGCACACCCTGAAGTTAACGAAGTTATCTTAAGTGGTGGTGATCCGCTAATGAGCAAAGATACGTTTATAAACCACATCGTTACTGAGCTTGATAAGCTCCCGCAACTCAAACGACTTCGCATCCATACTCGACTTCCAGTCGTTATTCCTCAACGTATTACCGATGAATTATGTTCGATTTTACAGCGTAGTCGCTTAAAGGTTATTTTTGTATTTCACATTAACCACGCCAACGAGATTGATGACTTATTTCGTCAATCAATCACTAAATTGCACCAAGCCGGTATTCAATTACTGAACCAAAGCGTTTTATTAAAAGGCGTGAATGATAGTGCACAAGCCTTAATCTCACTTAGTGAAGCATTATCAGAGGCTAATATTATGCCCTATTACCTCTTTTTACTGGATAAAGTACAAGGGGCACAGCACTTTGATTTAGAAACAGAAAAAGCGTTACAATTGATGAAACAGATAACCGCAGCCTTACCCGGCTATTTAGTGCCGAAATTAAGTCGAGAAGTAGCTGGTGAAGCAAGTAAAACACTGATTCATTCGCTATAATTGATGCTAATGCGCATAATAATTGAATAGGAAAGTATATGAGTAAAGAGACGGTCTTAAAACATTTACAGGAAAATGTTAAAATCATCTACCATAAGGCAGTTGATGCCGACAAACAGATAGCACTGTTACGTGAAAACAAAAAAGCCACCTTCAAGCAGATATTTGCAGCCGATACCGCATTTACTAACCATTCAGATACTTTTTTGCCATATGTTGAAGAATTGGCGGCAGACCTACAAGCGATCCAAACCGATGATGAAGATCATTACCAAACTTTACTACCTAATATCGTAGTCAAAATCGAGTTACTCTTTAAAATGTTAAACTCCTTCAAAAGCAACTTAAAATAATACGCTGACAATAAAACCTATCGCCGAGTGCGCTCTGTTTTAGCAAACAGGTAACCACTAAGCGCACCGACGATGGCACCAAGCAGATGGCTTTCAAAGGAGATACCCGGCCTCGTGGGTAACACCCCAAAGACAAGTCCGCCATAAATGAGCAGTGTTATTAAAGAGATCGCAATATGTAAAAATTTTCTTCTTACCAAACCATACACAATTAAATACCCCCAAAACGCATAAATCACCCCGCTCATACCAATATGTACACTGTTACCACGTGCAAATAACCACACTAAGCTTCCCGTTGTAATGATGTGTAAAATAAAGAGAGTCCAAAATCGCTGCTGACTTTTTAAGCCGATTAAGCCACCAAAAACAACAAAGGGGATAAAATTGCTAAACAGGTGAGCCCAGCTTCCATGTAAAAAAGGAGAAAACAAGATCCCGGAGAGATGTGAGAGCGAACGTGGGACAATACCAAATTGATTTAAATTAAGCGGTAAAAGCGCATTTAAAACAAAAATAAACGTGCAAGTGAGCATGATATAGAAACTAACTTTGCCACTTTGTAGATACTGCTTCATTTAATCCCCTTTCTTATATAAAATCGCACTCTTTCTATATTGACTGATTTAATTAAGGATCACCATGCGTACTACCAATTATTTACTTTCTACACAAAAAGAAGCACCTAGCGATGCAGTAATTGTTAGCCACCAGCTAATGTTACGTGCAGGTATGATCCGAAAATTAGCATCAGGTCTATATACATGGCTGCCAACCGGCTTACGTGTACTACGCAAAGTCGAAAGAATTGTTCGCGAAGAGATGGAGCGAGCAGGCTCTGTCGAAATTTTAATGCCTGTCGTACAGCCAGCCGACCTTTGGATGGAAACAGGTCGTTGGGATAAATATGGCGGTGAACTATTACGCGTAAAAGATCGCCATACTCGTGATTTTGTTTTAGGGCCAACACATGAAGAAGTTGTTACAGAGCTAGTTCGTAAAGAGATAAATAGCTATAAACAGTTACCACTTAACCTTTTCCAAGTTCAGACTAAATTCCGTGATGAAACCCGTCCTCGTTTCGGCGTCATGCGTGCACGTGAATTTACCATGAAAGATGCTTATTCATTCCATTTAGGCCAAGAGTGTTTAGAAAAGACATATCAAAATATGTATACAGCCTACTGTCGTATCTTTGAGCGACTAGGCCTTGAATATCGCCCAGTAATCGCAGATACCGGCAGCATTGGCGGCAGTGCGTCACATGAGTTTCATGTATTAGCGCAAAGCGGTGAAGATGCAATCGTATTTTCAACGCACAGCGACTTCGCAGCCAACATCGAAAAAGCAGAGGCTCTTGCCCCAGCATTTGATCGCCCAGCACCAAGCGCATCCGTTAGTAGTGTTGAAACGCCAAATGCACATAGCATCGAAGATGTTTGCGCAGCACTTAACGTAGAAGCAAAACAAGTCGTTAAAACGCTATTAGTTGAAGGTACATGTGAAGAGGGTGAAACAGCACCAGTAGTCGCACTCGTTGTACGTGGCGATCATAACTTAAATGAGATTAAAGCAGAAAATATCGACGGTATCGCAAGCCCATTAATGTTTGCAACAGAAGCGCAAATTAAAGCTGCTGCAAACTGCGATGCAGGTTCAATCGGTCCTAAAGGTTTAACTATTCGTACGATTGTCGATCGTAGTGCGGAAAAACTTGCTGACTTTATCTGTGGCGCGAACGAAACAGGTAAACATCTAACAGGGGTTAACTGGGATCGTGATATTACCGATTATGAAGTAGCAGATATTCGTGATGTAGTGGAAGGTGATCCGAGCCCATGTGGTACAGGTACGTTAGCGATTGCTCGTGGTATCGAAGTAGGTCATATCTTCCAATTAGGTGAGACTTACTCAGAAGCGATGAAAGCGGCGGTACTAAACCAGCAAGGTAAAAATGAAACGCTGACGATGGGTTGTTACGGTATTGGTATCTCACGTATTGTGGCGGCAGCGATTGAGCAAAATAACGACAAAAATGGCATTATCTGGAATGACCAGTTAGCACCATTCTCTGTGGTTATCGTACCGATGAACATGAAAAAATCACACCGTGTAGCAGAACTAGCAGAGAAATATTACGCAGAGCTACAAGCAGCCGGCATTGAAGTACTACTTGATGATCGTAAAGAGCGCCCTGGTATTATGTTTGCAGATGCAGAGTTGATTGGTATGCCACATACTTTAGTGATTGGTGATCGTAGCATCGATAACGGCGTGATTGAATATAAAGACCGTCAATCTGGCGAAAAGCAAGAAGTTAAGATTGATGAAGTGATTGACTTTATCAAAGCAAAACTGGCTTAATTTAGCCTTGTTATACCATTGCGTATAATGAGGTAAAATAAGTTAGCTCAGATACTTATGCGGATGGGTGTTATCTTCTTTGAAGAAGCCGTTAATATAACGGCTTCTTTTATTCTGCTAATTGTGCCTCTAATTTTTTAATGTAATTTTTTTGCGATGATAAGTTAAAACTATCTTCTAACGCCTGCCACTGTAACAGTTCATTTTCCGAGGTAAGCTTACTTACCTGTGATTGCTGAAAAAAAAGCCCGCCAATCATTAAAATAAACAACACCAACAACACTAAAATTGCATCTAAATGTAGACTAAACTTCTTTTTCATATATTCCCTTTTTAAAACAATACCAATTAGATAGACTTAATGGTCAAATATTACCTAATAACTTAGAATAACAGACCCTAGGGATCAAGATGAAAACATATATACATCTATTAGGTGCTTTATTCATGTGCTATACCTCAATAATTGTTGCTAATGATAATATGCAACCTTTTCCGTTCAGTGGCGAATTAACGCTCTCCAGTAACTATAATGCTGAAATAAATGCTTTTTGGTTACAAGCACAGCCTTTATCATTTCAAGGAGTTGATAATAAGAGGTTAGAAAGCTTTTCTTTACTGGGCGGGAATACACGAGCAATAGTTATTAGCCAAGGCCGTAACGAAAGCGTACTAAAATATAAAGAGGTCGCTTTCGATTTTTTCCGCCAAGGCTATGATGTGTTTTTACTTGACCATCGCGGACAAGGCTTTTCTGAACGCTTTGGGGGCGACCAACACCGTGGTTACGTCAATAATTTTCAAGACTATGTTGATGACTTCAATCATTACGTTACTGCACTTGAATTAGATAAAAAGTATCAACAACGCTATCTGCTTTCTCACTCTATGGGAGGAACAATTAGTGCGCTCTATTTAGCCCAGTATAACCACCCGTTTCAATCATCCGTTTTTTATAGCCCAATGTTTACCATCAATACAGCGCCCTTACCCAACTTTATGGCTAAGTTAATTGCCTACAGCAGTGCCAGTGTCTGTAGTTGGTTCAGCGATAAAGCTTGCTATGTACCAGGGGGGAAAGGTTATCAAAAGAAAATATTTGAAAATAATCAATTAACCACAAGCCCTCGTCGATTTGATGCAAGCCAATATGATTTCGAGCATTTTCCTGAAACACAACTTGGTAGTGCAACAATGCGATGGCTAGCAACTAGTCTCAGTGCAACTGAGCAAGCGATAGAAGAGGCGCATAACATTGATATTCCGATACTCGTGGTTCAAGCAGGTAATGATCAAGTGGTCAACGGGGAAGGACAGCATGAATTCTTCGACAATGTAACATATTGTAAATTTAATCAGTTTTTAACCATTGAAGATGCAAAACATGAGATATTACTAGAGCGTGATGAGTTTCGCACCATTGCCCTCAGTCACACCCTACAATTTTTATCAAAAACAGCACAAGGTAAACGGTCATGTATAAAGTAGCCATTTCTGATCTTGACGGAACATTACTCGGGCCAGATCATAAAGTATCAGCTCAAACGAAACAAAGCATCCATCGCTGGGTCGAAAGTGGTCGCAAGTTTGTGATTGCAACTGGGCGTCATTATATCGAAGCAAAAAGCTTACAAGATGAATTAGGCGAGCCAATCTACCTAATTACCTCTAATGGTGCACGTGTACATAATCGCGAAGGGGAAATTATATTAAAACAGAACCTTTCCAGTGATATCGCGACGGCAATCTGTGATATAAATTTTGCCGAAGGTGTTCAGGTGAACCTATTTACAGATCACTGCTGGTATGCCAACTACGCCATCCCTGAATTAACTGGAATGGCATTAGACCAAGATTTTTATTGTCGTCCCACAGACCTTAAAACACTGGATAAAAGTAATACTATAAAAATATTTTTCTATGCCGAACCAGAATTATTACAGCCTGTTTATGAACAATTAAAAGCCCAATTTGGTCATCGTATCAATTTAACTTTTTCACTCGATAAATGTTTAGAAGTTATGGATGTAACAGCGAATAAAGGCACTGCTGTTGAGGCTGTATTAAAAGAGAAAGGCTTTACTCGCAGTGAGGCGATCGCGTTTGGTGATGGCATGAATGACGTAGAAATGCTTAGCTTAGTTGGCAAGCCAATATTGATGGAAAATTCACAGACTAAGCTTCGTGATGCTTTACCTAATGCTGAAATGACACTTTCCGCTAAAGAACATGGCGTGGCAGCAAAACTCAACAAAATATTAGATTAGTATCTCTAAATAACTACACTCAGGGCAACGTAAAATAATACAACAATATTCTGTTGTTGCCCTATTATCTTCATTATCAAGTTTTTGCTTAAATCCCTCATTAATTATTGTTATTACAACACAAATTTAATTGCTACGGGATGAAATATGTAAATGCACTGTTATACTGAGCAGGGTATTCTCATTACTTTTATGGAACAAAGGTTAATTATGCGTCTCTCTTCCCTACTACTTACAGCGCCACTTTTTCTGATTGCATGTTCATCGACACCGCCACCTGCCCCAGTCGTTGAAGAAAAACCCGCTCCCGTTATTAAACGAGACTTTGCCAAAATATTAGAGGGTAATTTTCGTGGACAATTTAGCTTCGGTGATGGTAAAGGTTACTTTAAAGCTTGTGATGCTAACAAAGAGTTTTCAGTGAATGCCAATTTTGCGCTTCGCAATATTTATGAGCAGATAGCTTCTTCTCCATATACGCCTGTTTATATTGAATTTGCTGGCGAAATTACCTTTAGTAAAGACTCAGAGAAAGAGATTGATTCAGTCATGCGTATTGATCGCGTTCATCATATGGCATTAGCAAAAGCTTCTTTACAGTGTGCTAAACCTATCGATACTTTCCTTTTTAAAGCCAATGGAGATGATCCTTATTGGCGTATTAATATCGATAAAGAGCAACTATTCTTCTCTACAAAAGCCAGTAATCAAGCCTATGAAGTTAAGGACTCTAATTTTAGAACGACTCAAATAAACCATGTTTTTACTACCAATAAAAAAGGTCAAAAGTTAAAATTAACCATCCAACCAGGCCACTGTTATGATTTAAAAAATAAAGAGTACTGGGGTTATACAACGGCAGTTAGCAGTGTATGGGGTGAATTTAGCGGTTGTGGGGAGCCTGGGTGGCCTATTGTTGATCAAGTTTTTACTGGTTACTACTTAAGTAAAAGTAACAATACCACCACAAACTTAACACTTAATGCCAACTACACTGTGGAATACAAAGAAAAAACGCTTGATGGTGAAATTCTAAAAACAGGCTTTTGGAAAACTAACTCACCTAATCGTGCCGTTGTCATGTTAACTAAAGAGGGCGAAAAGAACATTCGTCAAGAGTTAGTATTCCACCGTGAAGGACTCGCGCTAAGTACAACTGAAATAAATGATGCGAATATCATCAAACCAATCCTTGGTGAACCACTTAGCTTTAACAAAATGAATGCAAAAGAGGGTGTTGAAACGATTAAGGTAAATCGCATCAATCGCGAGTTTATTGCTGAAGATATTAACCCAGCATCAGAGGTTGATATTGAAATTCAAAAGGCAGTCAACGACTACTTTAAAATTCACCGCACAGACCCTAAAGACACTAAATTTAGCGCAGTCAAATACGATCTAAATGGTGACGGGCGTGATGAAGCAATCGTCTTGCTTGACTGGTGTTCAGAGGCAAATGGTTGCGAGATGCTTATTTTTGAGGGGCGTAAACAAGGCTATCGTTTCTCTAGTCGTATTTCTCGTATTCATGCTCCCGTTATTGTGTCTAAAACGCAACATTACCTCTGGCAAAGTTTGCTTATTGAAAAGCAAGCAGGATGGTCTGTGTTGAAGTTTGATGGACTCAGTTACCCTATTCATACACGAGATCTAAATGTCATTAATAAAGATGATTACTCAACCGGCATTTCGTTGTTTAGTAATGGTAAACCAACACAATGGTTCCCAATTAAAATGTAATGTTTTAGATAATCAACAAAAAGGGCGAAAGCCCTTTTTTTGTGCTTACTTCACCTTAGATTAAGACAAAATTTGACCTAAAAAATTGTTCCCTTTACTAAAATTTCAACGAAGAGATAAGTTGTTTTAACCAGTAAATAGATTAGCTCTTTACTCCGTTTAGGATAATACCTTACTGACTAAATGAGCACTCACAACAAACAAATACTTAAGATTTCCATTCAAACAATATTTTAACAACCTTCACCAAAATGCAGCATAATACTACTCGCCTCACATTCACCTACTAAAAATGGGACAAATTTTCAATAACGCAGTACTATCAAAATAGGCTCTAGCACGGATTTAGCTTTGCCATACTTTTAATATGGAAGTGATCATATGTTTAACAGCAGAACAAACAGCTCTCTTTTTTTCCTACTCATCCTTCTGTTTAATCAGCAAGTTTACGCGGTAACTAAAATAACCGTTTGGGAACACACCGTTAACGACCCGACTGAAATCATCATGGATACCCTCCATAGAGCACTTGAAGTCACCAAACCTGAATATGGTGAATATGAATTAATCACCTCTTTAAAAATGGAGCAAGGACGAGCATTACGTGAACTTGCAAAAATTAAAAACTCGCATCTAGATTTAGCCCATTTCTCGCCTACAGTTGAGCGTGAAAAAGTCGCAATTGCGATTAGAATTCCGCTTATTCAAGGTTTACTCGGTTACCGTTTATGCTTAATTAAGCAAGGAGAACAGACTAAGTTTTCGCAAATTCAGAATAAAAATGAGTGGTTGAATAGCAAACTCATTATCGGGCAACACCAAGATTGGCCCGACACTCAAGTATTAAAAAATAATGGCTTAAGCGTTAAAACTACACATCGCTATGAGCTACTCTTTCAACAACTTGCTAAACAACGCTTTGATTGTCTTGCTCGTGGCGCGAATGAGATTTACTACGAACATCACGCTCACCCTAATTTGGGATTAGCAATTGAAAATAACATTGTATTACATTACCCTTTTCCGCTATTTTTCTTTGTTAATCGCAATAACGCGACACTTGCAAAACGCTTAGAGCTTGGTTTATCACGTTTAGTTGAAAGCGGTACTTCAGAAAAATTATTTGAATATTATTATCAAACACAGCTAGAAACATTAAACCTTAAAAATCGCCATATTATTCATTTAAACAATACCATGCTGTCCCCCAAAACAGTGCAAGCGATCAAACAATCTAACCAACGCTTTATTGATAACTACCTCAGCCAACAGCAAGAAAATGAGAGCCAGAGTGCACCTTAATAATGAAAATAAAAGCAACGCTTTCCATATCAGTAGGCTGACAACAAACCAAGGAACTTTTCAAATAACGGGGCAGAATAACCGTGTTAGTTTCAACATTAAGCGTTTATTGATGATGGGAACTGATGGTTGGGTTGAACTAGATTTAGACAAACAGAAAGTACAACAATTAATCCTATTGATAAGTGAAAACATTACAAATCACCTAGGGGATGTGGCTTAGTCATTCTAAGCGAATTTCGACTAACAGACAGCAAAACGTCTTTTAGTTTTGTCTTGCGTACTGTTTGACGTAGTCAAATAGAGCAAGGGCAAAGCGTGTTGTGTTGGACCCGAAGGGCAACATTTGTTGCAAAAATAAACTCGAAAGATCAACAGGTCTGTATAAAACAGCGCGACTAATTGACTCATCACGCTGTTTTATCAAACTAAGTACAACTTAAATGGATTATTTATAACCCCCTTCAAACTGCGCATCGCGTAACCCCAGCGCCACTAAATTTTGTTGCTGTACAGCTTCTGGTAACACCATTAAATTACGTTTGCTAAACCAAGCTTGTAACGTTTGGGTAAAGTGTAAACCTAACGCCTCTTTCTTCTCTTTATCCATGTTTGCCGTCAAGTATAGATACAATAATTTATCACCACTTCTTCCAGAGAAGACTTCTGCTTGTTGTGCTAAGGTTGCCTCTTTTAGGTCAGAAAATGCACCTAGCGTTAACACAATCGGTAAGCTCTGATGACGTTGTTTATAATCAGCCATCTGTTCATCAGTCCACTCGCTTTGCGATATAAGTAACTGCGTTTCACCGCTGTTCATTAACTCAAAGCTACCGGCAATAATTTCAAAAGGATAGTTTTCTAAGTTAGGTACTTCATCAAACTCAACATCGCTGTTGCTGGCGATAGTAATTGTAGGTATTTCTTCAACTGGCTCTGCAAATGCCATGGTGATATAGGCTGGTAGAAAAGCGAATATAGCTAATAGCATTACTGTTTTTTTCATCATTATTTCTCTTCCGTTGTATAGATATTCCACTCTTTAGTCAGCACATTTTTAGGGTCTACAAATACTGCAATAGTACGACGCTGACGACTTTTAAGGTGCGCGGTAAAAGGGGTTGGCTGATCAAATATTTGTAGTTCTATACGTTTCTCATCGATCCCCCTATTCACTAAATATTGCTTCACTGTATGATTACGGCGTTTTGCTAATGCTTCGTTATATACCAATGAGCCCTCACCACTAGTATCTCCGATCAAAATCAAACTGACATCCTCACTTTCATTTAAGCGTGCAAGTGCTTTTTGTAATGCTGGTAACTCCGACTCTCTAATGCCTGATTTATCAAATGCAAACTTAACTTCAAACCAGCTAATGTCTTCAAAAGGAGCCCAATAAGCACAACCACGATTATCCACTGCGACCAGCTCTGGCGTTTCACTACAAATGTCACGTTGGTTAATAATGCCATCACCATCGTCATCGCGAAGGTCATCAAACTGATAACGATCAACTTGAAAATGGGTCGTCTCTACACAGGCAGTTAAGGGCAGTAATAGTGCCAAATATAATAGTTTAATCTTGCTCATTATTGATCACCTCTGTTTTCCATTGTTCTGGGTAAGCAAGTCGCATTGCATAACCTAATTGTCCTGTTGCATTTAATAAGCGGTAGCTCGCTAAACGTTGATTATAAAAGGTATCAATATAGCTTTTACGAGCTAAAAACAGTTCCACTTTTGCATCTAATACATCTAATAAGCTACGTCGATTAAGTTTAAACTGCTCAATATAACCGCTCTCCGCTTGCTTAGCTGCATCGACGTTCTGCTGTAACCATTCCAATTGTTGTTGCTGCATGCTCCATGAGTTCCATGCTAAACGCACGCCCTCTGAAACCTGTTGCTCAGTGCGCAGACGAATTGACCTAGCCTCCTCCTTTCGCCAAATAGCAGACTCTTTCTTAGAGACAGTATTACCGCCACTAAAAATATCATAACTCATGGTGAGCATTATACGTGCGTCACTATCTCGGCCTTCAAAGCCTCCCATGTCATCATTATAATTAGCATGCAATTCGAGGTTTACTTCGGGGTAAAAGCTACTCGATTCACGGGTAATTTCATGATTAGCAGCTTCCAAATCCGCTAAAGCGATACGAATTTCAGGGTTGTTTTTAATCGCATTTTGTACTGCCATATCTTCATCGACGGGCAACAAAAGGCTATCCACTTTAGGCTCAATTAAGCCTTCAGGACGAACGCCAACAAGGCGAAGATATTCGACACGCTTATCCATTAAATTATTATTCGCCACGATCAAAGACGACTTAGCCGTCGCAACACGTGAACGAATTTGTGCTAAATCAGATTTACTGCTTAATCCCTGTGATTGACGTACTTCAATATCAGCGAGAACGCGCTCATGGTCTTGCACGTTACGCTCAGTCAACTCGATAAACTGCTGTGCTTTAAGCAACTCTAAATAAACACGTGCAACATCTAAGGCTAAGTTTTCAGCATCACTAAGCAAACCTAATCGTTCCGATTCTGCTTCAAAGGCTAAACGGTCCTCTTCGGAGACATCCTCAAAACCATTAAATAGGTTTTGTGTTACTTTTACGCCGATCTCTTTACGCGTTAGTTGTTCATCAATTTTTTGGCCACTGTTATATTGAGTATCTTCATAACCGATGCCACCATGTAAATTTACCTGAGGGTAATAGTTACTGCCGGCAGCATCCATATCTCGAACGTAGGACTCATACTTCGCATATTGCTGTTTAATCAGAGGGTTATTGTCAATGGCATGTGCTATTGACTCCTCAAGCGTGATGGCTAACGCTGGCTGAACTAGCATCAAGCATGCTAATGGAATAAATTTTCGCGACATTACTTTTCCTTGTTTCATATTTATGGTTCTCTCAACGCATTAGCACGCGCACGCAAGAGAGGTTTTAACCAGTAGTTTAAAACCGATTTTTTACCGGTTTTAATATCAACACTGGCTTGCATGCCAGGGATGATTTCAAAACTAGTTTGAGTTTGCTGTGTCTCAATGTTGACTTGGTAGTAGGTTCCCCCCTCCTCATCTTGCAGGGCATCTGCACTTATATAGGTAACTACCCCTTTTTCTCCACCATAGATAACGAAATCATAGGCGGTAAATTTCACCATTGCTTCTAAGCCCATTGATAAATAAGCGATATCTTTGGGTTGAATACGTGTTTCAATAATCATTTTTTCGCTGTCAGGCACAACCTCCATGATCGACTCTCCCGGCTTGATAACACCACCAAGGGTACGCCGTGCAATATCTTTAACTCGCCCCTGTAACGGGGAATAAAGCGCGGCACGTTGCAAACGATCCGCTAAGGCAGGCTGACTCTCATTGAGTTGTGCTAACTGGTTGCGTGCATCAGTAAGCTGAGTACGAATTTTAGCGCGAAAGTCACGGGCTAAGTTAACCGTATCAGTGATCGCCCCTTGATAGGCGGCCTGCAAGCGTTTTTCATTTAAGCGGGAACTGCTTAGCTCACCCTGCATACGAATCTGTTCACGCTTTAACTGCAACAACTCAATTTCTGAAACAGCCCCTTTTTGAACACTTATCTCCGTTAAACGTATCTCCTGTTGCGATAACTTAACGCTCTCAGATAAAGTGCGAGAACGACTTTTAGCTTCATTAAATGCTTGAATAGCTTGCTCTATCTCTTGCTTTTCCAAAGTTAATAAAGAGCGTAACTGACTCAGCCTTTCATGATAATTTTCAATAATAGTTTGCGCACGTTTTTCAGAAAAAGCACCACTATCAACTTCGACATCAATAATTTTTACACGCTCTCGCCAATCTTTATGGTCAGCATCAATTTGAATACTTTGTAATTCGGCTTGTGAGCGCACAATCAACATCTTTAACGCATCGCTTTGTTGTACCCCCTCCTGCCAAGCTGCTTTAGAGTAAGTATTATCAAGCGTTGCAAGCAATTGCCCTTTCTCAACAAGGTCGCCAGAGCGAACATGTAATTCCGTCAATATGCCGCCTTCCAAGCTTTGAATTTGTTGAACTGCACTCGCAGGTACAACCCGTCCTTCACCAATAATAACTTCATCAAGTTCCGCCCAATGCGCCCAAAAAATTACGGTGCAGAGCAAAGCAACACTGATCCAAACAACACGCCTTGAGCGACGCGCTTTTACCTGCTGTTGCCAAAATAGAGAGGTACTCATGATTCTCTCCGTGTGACGTTAACCGACTTAATACGTGATCGGTTTATAGTTTGTGGTGTTTTTTGCGCTGTGGGTAAAATAGTCTCTCGTGGGCCGTCACTAATAATACGCCCCTTATCCATGACAATAATACGCGAGCATAAAGCAATCATCGAAGGTTTATGACTAACCATGATATATCCCACCTCTTTAGGTAGCTGTTTTAGCCCCTCAATAACATCATTTTCAGTCTGCTGATCCATTGCACTACTTGGCTCATCAAGTAGCAAAAGATTTACATCACGTAACAAAGCACGCGCTAAAGCAACCGCTTGTCGTTGCCCGCCAGAAAGATAACGGCCAGACTCGCCGACAGGGCTTTCTAAACCTGCGCTAAAACGACTCGCTAGACGCGCGACACCTGAATGCTGAAGCACTTGTGATAGTTTATCCTGTTGAATATCGGTATTACCTGCACAAATATTTTCTAATACAGATCCAAAAAAGAGATTCGGCTGTTGCGATACCCACCCTGTATGTTCTCGAATAACACTCGCAGGCCATAGTTTGCTGTCGATATTGTCGTAATTCAGCGCGCCCGAAATAGGAGATAGTTGATTAGCAAGCAATGCTAATAAAGAGGATTTACCAGCACCGGCTGCACCAACAATCGCGACGCGTTCACCAGGTTTTATATGCAAGTTGATGTCGATAAGCACCTGCATCTCTTGATCAGGATAGCTAAAATTAACCCCATCGAGTTTTATATCTCCCTTAAAGCTTTGGTTTTCAACAATTTGACTATCGCTATTTTCTTGCTCAAGTACCATCACACTTTCTAAGCCTTGAATTGACGAGCGTGCTTGCTGATACCGCAGTAATAACCCTGAGACCTGATTAATTGCCCCCGCACTTCGCCCACTCAACATCACCATCGCAATTAGTCCGCCCATGCTTAAATTACCCGCACTAATTTGGTAAACCCCGGTAATAATTAAACCGATAGTGACCAGTTGTTGACTACTAGTTACCAAATGGCTAACCACATTGGAGATGTTTTTCGCATTGATGTTCCAGTCAGCAAGAGCTGCCACGGTTTGTTCCCAACGTCGTTGAGCGGCACCTTCACCGTTGATCTGCTTTATTTCAACTAAGGTATTTAGGTTCTCAATTAATATCGCTTGGCGTTGCGTAGATAACTTGCCCGTTTCTTCTAAGGCATTTTTTATTTTTGGTTGCACCACTAAACTCACGACAATAATCAGTAACATCACCGCAATCGGAATATAAACCATGAAACCGCCTAACCACGCCATTAACCCTAGAAAGAGCAACGTAAAAGGAAGGTCTACTAAAGTCACAATCGTGGCTGAGGTTAAAAATTCACGCACACTATCAAACTCTTGAATCTGTTTACTAAATGCGCCAATCGACTGCGGTCGTTGACTTAATTTCATGCCCAGCGTTTTAGCAAACAGCTGTGATGATAGAGACAGATCAACCTGACGCCCTGCCATGTGCGTTAAATGAGCGCGTGATTGTTTTAGTATCCAATCAAAAAGCACCGCAATGAATGCGCCTGTTGCCAATACCCATAAAGAATCAAAGGCAGCATTAGGCACAACACGATCATATACATTCATGGTAAACAGTGGGATCACGACAGCGAGCAGGTTAATCAAAAAAGAAGCAATAAACAGATCTCGATACCAAGGACTTACCTGTTTTAAGGCTTGTTTGAACCAATGCGTCTGATGACTCGGTTGAAATTCCTCGGCACGGCTATCAACGACATTATCGACACTAATTCGCCATGCCTGTTTTGAGTTATCCTGTAATGAAGCAAGTGGCATTATCGATTGTGTCGACTCATTATCAGCAGAAAAAAAGTGTACCGTTGCCTGCTGTTTTTCCAATGCGGTGATCACTGCAGTTTGCCCGTCAATTAAAAGCAAAATGGGCAGGTTATCCGCACAAAACTGCTTACTGTTGATCTCATCACAGAGTAAACCTGCATTAGCTAAAACACGGGGTAACAGGTGATTCTCAATTCTGCCATTTTCGAGTGGCAAACCAGAAAGCAGTTTGGTTTTATGGCAACGTTTAGCAAACTGCTTTGCTAAAAAAAGCACCGCAGCTAAATTAGTATCGTTATTCATTAACCCTGTCCAGTGATCAGGGTTTGATCATCAAGTAACTTGGTTAAAATAGCGGTTTCGTCAAAACCAGAAGCACCACCATAGAGATCATTTATACTGGTATTTTCTAACACGATATTCTGTACCACATTACTACCATCGAGTTTTACAGCAAGGGTCGTATCAGTGCCGCTTTCAGTGAGATCCATCACCGCATCGAGTTGAGCTCCCGAGCTTGCACTCACCTGCTTTAATAGATCGGTTAAATTGAGGCTATCGCTGCCAACCGTAAAATCGCTAATTCGGTCAGTTACGGGGCTACTCTGTCCATTATCATTAAAGGCAAACTGATCATCACCGTTGCCACCACTCATTTCATTATCTCCGGCCCCTGAAACAATAACATTGTTATCGTTATTACCTACGTTAGTCGTACTATCCGCGAGCACATTAACCGCTAACGTTTGCCCAACCCCCGATGCTTTATCTCCCGCCAATTCTCCGACAGGTACAATAGTAAGATCAAAGTTTTGCACGCTGTTTAGAGCTGTTAGCATCGCATTTGCTAAATCAGCTTGTGCAATCGTCCATACACCACCATCTTCGGTCGCATGGCTGATACTTACCCCCGCTGGTACACCAGTGATTTCAACATGACCTTTTTCTGTTAGCGCAGGATTAACTAAACTTAACTCAAGCGCTAATGGTGCGTTGCTTCCAAGTACAGCAAATATTGAGTCAGCATTAAGTGTTAAATCAGGAATATCAACCACAGGGGCTAGATCCAGTGTGCTATCAAAGGTGACTTCAGGACCGATATCTACTTCCTCTACACCGCCAACGATTGCTCTATCGATAGTTGACAAACCTATTTCTAAATCAAGTAAACCAAAGGTATCTGGCCCAGAAAGTAGCTCAAAACCATCAAACTCAGAGGCATTTACTTCTAGTGTGGCAACGTACATATTGCCAATTAATACAAAGGTTGCTTCTTGCCCATCAACACGAATACGGTCAAGGCCAACAATATGTTCTTCATCCTGTATTCTCACGCCTAAACGTAAGGTTTCATTACTGTTTGTTTCGCTACTTTCACCACGCATATTAAAGTGAGTAATTTGCCCTTCAGATCCAGTTAACGCTTCCGGGACACTAAACACCTGAGCGACATCGCCAATCGGCAGGACTTCTAATACAAAATATCCCTCTGTAGTCACATAATCACTAGTGCCTTTTTCATAGCCGATAACAGTCACTTTCATTGGAATATCACCACTAAAGTCTAGTGGCGGCTTCATTGCAAGCGTTGCAAATTGATTCGCCGTAATGCTCCATTTATAGGTTGCTTGACCATTGAAGGAGCCACCATCTATCCCATTATTGGGTAAAATAGTACCGCCATTCCACACCAAAACAGCCCCCGTTGGTACACCACTTATCTCAATCGACATCGTTTCCGAGCCATCATCATCAATAAAGCTCACTGCTAATCCGGTTAAGTCGATAAACGTATCTTCATCACCTCGGCTACTATTTGCGCTAATATTAACGGCATCAGTGACCGGTAAAACTTCAATGGAAAAGCTGCCAGAGACTGATCCCGTATCGGTCATCGCTCCGCTATAACCAGTAGCGGTATCAACAACTTGCGCTGTATATCCAATATTAATATCGCCAGAGTAATTAAGCGGCCCTTTGTATAATATTTTATCAATACGGGTTAAATCGTTTACCGTCCAAGTGCCATCATTGTTATCAGTTAATACACCAACCGGGGCACGTAAAAAGCCGCCATCGGGCAATGTTAATAACAATGAAGTAATCGATTCAATGCCCTCTCCAGCTATATTCGAATCGGCAAATAGGGTTTGTAAATCCAATACTGTATAGGTATCTTCTAAAATTTGTGCGTTACCAGCCTCTAATGCCAGCTCATCAACAACGGGGGCTATCTCAAACTGTAATTGCTGTACTTCAATACGTGTATCACCACTCTCTCCATCAGTTGCAATCGCGGTGATTGGCACCTCAAAGGTGCCTGCAAAGTGTGCATCAATGCCAACTAGTTGCAGATTATCAAGTGATGCTTGGGTAAATAAGTACTCAATTAATACTTTGCCAGAGCTGTCATACACGGCAATCACATCACTACCGGTTATCGTCCCTCCTTGTGGCAAGTCTGACGCTAATATGACAAAACTCAGTAGGTCATTCGCATCGCCATTTACGCTGTTTAGTGTCTGGCTACCGATATCTATATTATTATCTTCGTCAGCAGTAATGGGTGCCGAAGCGAGTGTTTGTATGTCACTGGCGACACTGTTACTGCCATCCGCGGTAAAATGAACAAATAAGTTTGTATTGATCATGAGCTCATCATTACCATCTAAAACTCGCGCACCAACCGTGATTGATACCGGTAATAATGAAGACTCACTACTATAAATAGTGGCACCTGCTAATACCTCAGCACCAACCTCTTGAATATTAGCAGCAGTGAGTCCATCAGCCGGAATTAACCAATGTCCTTGACCATCGTGAATAGCACCATTTGGATGGGTAACTAACCAGTTATCCCCTTTAGGCACAGTAATAATAAGGTAATCAATCGTTTCAGATCCGTCGTTATCTTGATCGTAAAAAGTAACTACCCCAGCTAATGAAATGGGATTGCCATTGCTTACCTGGACATCTTTACTCGACTCCAAGCGGGTAATATCTTCGGTAACATCATTATCGGGTGAAAGTAGATCTTCGACTTCAGCGTTGACATTAATCAGCAAATTATCATTATATGAAGCGCTCACTTGCGCACCACTGTCAGAGGTGTCGGTCACTTCATAACTAATAGCAACATTAAAGCTACCACTTGCATCGATAGGCGCTTTAACGCTGAACCGTCCACTGTCCATTAATTCACTTAAGCTAGGGCTAGTCGCATCAATATAGTCAGCTAAATCAACCGGCAACTGTCCAATCTCAACACCATCAAAATAAAGTTTCATCCCAGGCGCAAGAGCGGTAATGGAAAAAGCAGTGACGGTTTCACTACCATCTGAGTCTTCATTTGTCGTAGGAAGTAGTTTTAATGGGACTAATAAGTCTTCTGTGCCAGAAGCGCTAATGTTAACGTTGGTTGCACTGTTATCAATCACTGGTTGTAAGTCTATTTCAACTTTAAGCTGATAAAGGTTATCGTCACTCCCCCCATCTGGTTTTGCATCGCCATCAGACTCTGTGATGACCGCTTTAATATCAAACTCAATCAAACCGCTAAAATCGGTAACCGGCTTAATATATAAATTTTGTAACTCAGCCAACGTGACTTGATAAACCGGCTGACCATTAACAAAATCAACAATCGCTAGATCAACCGCATCGCCAGAGCTGTTAGTGATACTGACACCATTTGGTAGATTGGAGATCAGCAGATTAATATTTTCAGATCCGTCTTTATCGGCTGTGGTAATGCCTATCGCTAAGGAAACCAGTGAATCTTCTAATGCGCTATCGTTACGAATAATTTGTGTATTGCTATCAAAGTCCCAGCCTGCACCAGGTGTCACCGTTGGTGTATCCACAACCCCTTTTAAAAACACCTCAAAGGTTTTTTCTGCAGACAATGCTGTCTCTACACTAGGCGCAATTCCCTCTTGCGTTGACTCTGTTGATAGCGCTTGCACAGTGAACGTAAAGCTTCCCGTTTCCGAACTCACATGAGGTGCGGGTAATAACCCAACCTCTCCAGATTCAACATCAGCACCTTCAACCTGAAAACGTCCACCACCTAAATCTGTGACCACAGCAGTAGATCCAGCAACAGCTACGACGCTCCAATCGGTGGCAACTGTAATAATATAAGAAAGTGTTTCACTGCCATCCGTATCAGTTAGGTTCCCATTCAATACGCTGTTTAACAACACAACTTCATCTTCTAGCCCTTTCGCGTTCACAACCGCAAGTTCAGGGGTATCAGCAATAGGTTGGACATTAAAACTAATGGTTTTCTCAATACCTTGCGCACTATCGTTATTTTCACTTTCAGTGGCAATCGGGGTTACGGTAAACGTTAAAACACCTGCAAAGTTAGCATCCGGTGTGGCTTTTAATTGCGTAAGTTGCACCTGCGTTAATACATCACCACTATTTACTTTTGAGCCGAGTATCGTCAATGTCAGTCCCGCTTCAATGCTCCCTATTTGATAAGTTAGAGTTTCAGAGCCATCTACATCGAAAAGATCTGCATTTAAAGCAACAGGTTGCGCGCCACCATCTTCGAGTAAGGTATATTGATAATCAGAATTTGCATCATCCCAGGTTGGCGTGTCAGCCACCGAGGTAATCGTTAAGGGGATGCTATTCGGCGTCACTATATCGGCACTGCCATCTTTACTAATTTGCGCAGTTACCTCCAGCGTTACCGTTTGTGTTTGATCTGAACTGTTTAGTAAAGGGTGGTATAACAGTGGAAAGGTCGGGGTATACAAACCATTAACACCGACAGTAAAATCACTCGTAGTAAGAATATAATCCCCATCCACATTGGTTGCTAAAGGGTTACCGTTAAGGGTCAAGCTCCCGCCTTGCAGGCTAGTAGCCGTAAACACGACTTGTAAAAGCTGTTCATTATTATCGAGATCGCCTACCGAGACAGTTAAGTTTAACGCTAAACTATTGTCTTCTAAGGTAGTGGTATTGGTGATCGTCACTTCCCCCTCTTCATCAGCTATATCCATCAGTAACCGGCTGACTACACTATCACCATCACCATCCGTGACGGTATAGTTAACATTGTCTAAAATCCCAAAACCAGGGTGATAAACATTGCTGTAAGTTTCTAGCGTTCCAGTACCATCCGCATTAATAAGAATGCGTCCATAGACCGTACCACCACTAGTCGCTAATGTTATCCAGTTCCCAGGGAGGTAATCGATGCTATCAACGTTGACCGCCGTGACTGAAGCGCCATCAGCACCGGTGATCGCTTGACTGCCTAATAGATTAAGCTGTGTCGTTTCACCTTCTTCTAAAATCATTAACGTGTTAACCACTTCAGGGACATCATCAACGATATTTATATCGACTAGATTATTAATCAACCGGCTCACATCACCATCACTATCCAGCGCTTGAATTGCTAACGATAAGGTTAATGTATCTGCACCATCAGCAGGATGATCAACGACATCAAGCAACCTTAAATCGATCGTACCATTGAGATTAAAGCGTACTTTTAATACATCACTGCTATTGGTACTCGCTATCCACCAGCCATCGCTATTTGCACTGCTTGCTAATGTCACCGATTGACCGGCACTGAATAAGTTAGGGATCAGTTGCCCCGCTAATAAAGGTTCTACGGCAACAATATCGTCACTACCTTGATCAAGCTGATATTGAATGCTGTCTTTATCGTGCTCTGTCAGAAGTACGTTTTCATCAACATTTAAGTTATCGCTAACGAACAGTGATGGCTTTTTACCATCATCAATACTTAAATTAATATCATGAATAATTTGGCTTTGATCAGAGTCTATCACCACAAGCGGGAGGGTAATATCAAGGTTGTTATCATGCATGACTTTATCATGATCAACACTCTCGATTAAGGTAAAGGTCAATGCCACATCAGCACTTGTGCCTGCACTAATATTGATATTTTCAGATAATGTCAGCTCAAAAATGATGGTTCCATTCGCTAATACTCCTTTATAATTGCCATCACTACTTTCTTGCCATAATACAGATTCGCCATTTCTCATTAACGTTGAGCCATCACTTAACAGAACAACACCGTTATTAGAAACATCAAGTTTAACATCCACGATAGGATCGAGATCTGCACTAATATTAACCAAGGTCGTATCAGTATTATTAAATGAATTTGGCGTTGTAGGCGCAAGTGGCTGTTCACTGACATGTAAAGCCCCCCCCGCGACAATAGGTGCACCACTATCGCTGATATTAATAAGCAGGTTTTGATCGCTGATATCGTTATCGCCATCGGTCACACTGACCACAATAGGAATATTCAATATATCTACGTGTTGACCATTATTTGAAAGCTGATCAATAGCTTTAAAGAGTGTCACTTGGTAATCTAAGTCGCTCATCGTTTGTGTTTCTAGAGAGCCAATAATTTCAACCGTAAACACGGTTTCTTCAGGATTATCCGTATAAGCGATCAGCTTGCTGTTTACATCAACTTTATAAAGGATACTCAACCCACCGGCAGTCAAAGAAGGCTGCTTACTAATATCAAAAGCCACTGATACAGTTTCATCACTGCCAGGATTTACACTAAAACTGCCTTGTCCAATGACTGCACCAAGCGTTAGATCAGCTTCATCTAGCGTGGCTTCGCTATCATTGGTTATAATCGCATTATCGCCATCATTAACCGCCCAATTTAAGACCCCATAGGTTATCTCTGTTCCATCGATATCAAAGGCCGTAATACCCAATGCTAGAAACACTTTATCGCTACTTGTATGATCAATTGGTTGGTTTTGTGTGAAGGTAGCAGTCGCTTTTAAATCAGCACCTTGGCTGACTGCATTTAATGAAATACTAAAGACAGCCCCATTAACTGTCATAGCAGTAATGATATTTTCTTGTACATTCAAGCTGTAAGTAATAGTTTCGCCATTACTTTGTAAACTTAAGTTATTTAAGGCATCAATAGTACTACTGAGAAAGACAATGCTACTGGCCACTAAATCATCCGAGCCCGCATTGATAATAAACACTTTTTGATGGTCAGTTTGTTGTGCGACCGTACTTTCACGGTGCGCCATACTCTGATTACTCATGATCCCAGAGTGGCCATCAACAATATCAAAAACCACATTAGCATCGCTCGTATCGCCATCATAATCGATGATTTGATAATCAAAACTGATTTGTTGTAATACGGTATTGTCTAAATTGTTACTGGCAACGAAGCGCCAACTACCGTCATAGGCAACACTTAAAATGCCTTTTCCTGTATCAATAACGGCATCATTACCCGCTGTTATAGGCCATGTCACACCATTAAAAGTGACATTATTAACGACCGGATCACCATCGATCGCAGTATCATTACTTAATAAGTTCCCAGTCGCTGTCTGCGCCTCTGTCAGTGTATAAGTATCATTAACCGCATTGGGAATGGAATCATTAATCGTAAATACAATCGGCATTACAGAACGTTCAGTTGTACCATCATCATCTGTTTGCAACGCTTTAATAAATAGTTCAGTCACTAAGCTATCACTGCCTAACGAATGATCCACCGCTTCGAAAATTGTTACCGATGCACTGCTACTTACAGGGTCAATGGTGGCATTTAAAACTAAGCGACCATCTTCATCTCGCCTTACTTCAATTGATAAACCATCGCTAGATAACGTCGCAGTCACTGATTGCCCCTCGGAAGTGATTGCAGCTAATTGAGGTTGATTATCGGTAAAAGAGAGAACTGTATTATCGCTATGAATATCTAACAATGTTGATGCAGAGGCAGAAGTACGATTTAATGCTTGTTCATCCAAGATCATTTCATCTGCTAAGTTGAGGGTTGGCATCGCATCGGAGGCATGATTTCCAGCAATATCATCCACATCAACCTGCATCTGCCAAGTCAGGCTGTTATCAAGTGGACTGATATCGATATTTTCAACTAGCCATCGTCCACTATTGTCCACTGCTGCTGTAAAACTAACGCTATTGGTGCCATCACTCACTGTGAGCGTCACCACTTGTCCAACTTCTGCATTAGTCGTACCGCCAAGTGTGGTATGTGCACCAGTCATGAAATCATAAGTGTTGTAGCCAGGGTAATTTGTAAAGCCGTTATTACTGTCAGTATCGATATCGATGGTCACATCAGTATCTTTTTCGACATTATCAATCGCGTTCGCAACATTACCAGCGGTATCATAAGCCTGTGCATCTACTTCAAGTAATCCATCTTCCAGGCCACTTAAGTCGACATTAAGCGCTTCAAATTGCCCCCCCGCAATAACTGCAGTGGTAAGAACGGTATTACCCGATTGGTCACTAATAGTGAGTGATACCTGCTTGCCCTCTTCAATCCCCGTTGCATCACCAAAAATTCGACTACCCGATGTGATTTCAGCGCTGTTTAAATAATTATCGTTGCCAGAATCAATAGTAACGGTCAACGTTGCGAGGGTATCTTTTGAAGTACTATCTACCGCTTGTACGCTATTTCCTGCAATATCGCTCACCGTTGCTGTCGCACTAATATTGTTCGTACCATCCACTAAGCTGCTTAGATCAACTGCGGGTAATGTCCATATCCCAGCATTTACCGTCGTAGTAAATGTTAAACTGTTGCCAGCCCCATCTACCACAACGACGGTGACTAGCTGACCATCTTCAACATTTACGACACTGCCACTAATCTCTGTTTGTTTACTTTCAGGGCGGTTGATCACTTGATCAACCGTATCGCTGTCGGTTTTTATATCGATGGTAATGCCGGCCAAAGTATCTTTTAGCACGGTGCTATTAGCATTAAAAACGTTACCAGCAATGTCACTGACCGTGGCATTGACTGTGATAGTACCTTCATTAAAACCACTAAAATCGATATTCGCTACCGACCAAACGCTACCAGTAACAGTGGCTGTGTAAACCGCAGATGTATTGACACCATCGGTGATGGTAAAGCTAACAACTCGCCCATCTTCAACATCATTTACATGGCCAAATACACGCACAGCATCAACTTCTGAAGCATTGAGGGTATTATCTCCGGCGCTAAAGATCCCCACAGAAAGCTGAGCTAGGGTATCGATAACGATATCATCAGAAGCACTAGCAGTGTTGCCTGCAACATCCTGCACAGTCACTTGAGCCTCAAGTATCCCCTCAGCAAAATCACTGCCCGTTGGGCTTAAATCCACACCGGTTACTTCCCAGCGTCCATTGGTCACAATAGCGGAAAGCGTCTCGGTGCTACCTTGGCTATCCGTTAGAACGATAGTCACGCTTTGGCCATCTTCAATATGCGTAACGGAGCCTGAAAAAACGACATTACTCAGCTCTAATTTATTAAGATAACCATCGCCCTGATCATCAATAGTTATTGATGTTTCAGCCAGTACATCTTTAACGGCAGTGGCACTTGATACTGCGATATTTCCAGCAATATCACTCACAGAGACATCCACATTAAAAGGACCGTCATCCAGCATGCTTAAATCGATATTATCAACAGACCAAAGGCCACCAATTACAACTGCGGTTGGGGTGAGTGAAAGGCGGTTACCATTAATATCAGTAATAATTAGTGACACAGTTTGACCATCTTCAACATCGGTCACAGTGCCATGAATATGCACTGCACTTACTTCTGCACTATTGATAAATTGATCGTTGCCACTTTCGATGATGACATTAATAGCAGCGCTGGTATCTTTTATAATCGAAGTTTGTGCAGTACTACTGTTACCCGCTTTATCTATCGCAGTCACCTGTGCAATTAACTCACCATCTACCAAACTTGTTAATTCGCTTTTAGGGACAAGCCAAATACCAGCAACGACTTGGGTATTGAAGGTAAGCACATTATTTAATGTATCGGTCACAGTCACTGTCACAAACTGGCCATTTTCAATATTTGTCACACTACCGCGCAAGTTTTCATTGTCACTTTCGCTACTATTTAAGAGAGAATCAGAGCTTTCTTGCTCTGTCGTTATTGTGACACTGGCTAAAGTATCTTTATTTACCGCGCTATTATCTGTGGCGCCATTTCCTGCAATATCTTGACTGGTAGCGGTAAAGCTCAGTGCCCCTTCATTTAATGTACTTAAATCAACACCCGCGATAGACCAACTATTAGCGTTAATAGTGGCAGTGAAAGTCAACGTGTTAATACCATCAGTTACTAACACTGAGACTGTTTGCCCATCTTCTATATTGGCGCTAGTGCCTAAGATGGTTGTCGTAACAACTTCAGTCGCATTAAGCGTATTATCATTACCTGTTTCTACATCGATCGTAATTGAGGCTAACGTATCTTTTACTGTGCTAGTGTTAGCGCTGGCTTTATTACCATGTTGGTCGGTGACAAAGGCGTTAACCTGCAGATCACCATCACTCAAAGCGGAGAGATCAGCCGCGCTAATTTGATAGCTATTATTATTCACAACGGCAGTAAAAATAGCCGTTTTACCAAGAGGATCAGTTACACTGACGGTTACTGTTGCACCATTTTCAACGCCGTTGGTGGTGCCATGTAGTGTTGTCGCAGGGACTTCATTGGCATTTAATAGATCATCACCACCACTTTCAATGACCACGGTAATGGTTGCAAGGGTATCAATTTGTACACTAGTCTGTGTGCTCGCGGGATTGCCAGCATTATCGCTAATCGTTGCAACGACAGTAAAATCGCCATCAACAAAATGGCTTAAATCAAGACCCGTAAAAGCATATTGCCCACCAACTATTACTGCGGTGATGGTGCCGGTATTACCTGCGCTATCGGTGGCAATAATGGTCACTTGATTACCATCTTCAATATTCGTTACCGAGCCTGATGCTGACACATTACTAATTTCACTTTGATTTAAAACACCATCGCCACCGCTTTCAATGGTTAGCGTGATATCAGCCAGGGTATCTTTTTGTGCATTTGCATTGGCGTTAGCGACATTACCTCGTTCATCAGTAACGGTTGCTGTTCCTATCAGCTCCCCTTCATCAAGAGAACTTAAATCAGCAACAACAGAATATTGATTATTATTGACTGTCGCTGTAAAGGTAAGAAATTTTCCAGCACTGTCGGTGACGACAATAGTCACCATTGCGCCATCATTTACATCGCTGGTATGCCCAGATAGTTGACTAGTTGCTACTTCGGTAGCATTCAGGACACCATCACCATTAGTATTTATATTTAATGAAAGGCTCGCTAAAGTATCAATTAATGCAGTGTCTGTCGCCGTTGCAGGGTTCCCTGCGATATCACTAACGTTAGCGCTTGCGGATAAATCACCATCAACAAAATGGCTAAGATCGACATCGGCAATAATAAATTTACCATTATTCACGATCGCGTTAACTTGCTCACTATTGCCAACACTGTCAGTTAAAATGACGGTAACTGTTTGACCATCTTCCACACCAGTGGTGTTACCGGTTAGCGTTACCTCGGTTATTTCCGCCGCATTTAACCAACCATCCCCACCTTCACCAATGTTTATGCTAATTGTTGCAATGGTATCTTTGATTGCATCATCGCTAGCTGTCGCGGTATTACCGACATTATCTGTGACCGATGCGGTAACCGTTAATTTGCCTTCTGCTAATGCGGAGAGATCTTCTGTGATGCTATATAAACTATTCACATTAGTGGTACTAAATACTAAGCTTTTGCCGTTAACATCCGTTACCGTAAGGGTGATTGGCTCACCATCATCAACCTGAATGGTAAAACCCCAAATGCGTGTAGCAGTCACTTCAGCAGCATTAATTAAATTATCACCATGAGTGGCAATATGAGTAACAATACGTGCATTAGTATCAACTTGTATCGTATTCGCACTCGTAGCAGGATTTCCAGCTTTATCGCTTACCGTCGCCAACACATTCAAGCTACCGTCAGCAATGCCCGATAGATCCAAACCCGAGACACTATAAACGCCACCAACAATCGGTGTGCGAACTGTTCTAATATTACCATCGCTATCGGTCGCGATGATGGTCACTATCTGCCCGTCTTCAACGCCATTCACTGTTCCTTTTAGTGAAGCATTAAGGATCTCATCAGCATTTAACCAACCATCGTCACCAGTTTCGAGCGTTAGTGTAATGCTGGCAACGGTGTCTTTTACAATAGATATTTGATCAGTCGCTATATTACCAGCGATATCTTTCACCGTAACAAGTGCGCTTAATGTGCCTTCTGCAAAAGCGCTAAGATCATTATTATCAATAGCCCATTGTCCCGAAATCACAGTACTGGTAAACGTTTCACTATAACCATTAACATCAGTCACTATGACGTTAATCGCTTGCCCATCTTCAACGTTTTGAACCGTTCCAGCAAGGCCTTCATTAGCAACTTGAAAAATATTAATCACGTTATCATCAGCTTCACTTTCAAAGTGAACATCCACCTCAGCCAATGTATCGATAAAACTATCAGTAAGTGCATCAACTCGATTACCGTACTCATCTGCTACGTATGCATTAACCCTTACTTCCCCCTGCGCGAGTGAAGAGAGATCAACTTCCCCCAATGACCAACTATTATCTTTGACAAAAGCGTAAAAGGAGATCGTTTTACCTGCACTATCGGTAACATCGATATTAACCTGACGATCGTTGTCAATGTTAAGGGTGCTGCCATAAATAGGCGTTAAGGGGACTTCAAATTGATTGATGATCGCATCACGACCGGACTCGATAACAACACTAATCTGTGCATCATTATCTAACTTGCCCACTAATTCACTGCTTGGAGGTTCTATTACTGGATCATCATCATATGCCGTATCACGCGTTTGATATCCTGCATCAGCGAGCACTTCATTACTATCAATGTGTAAACGAGTAGTGACGCCTAGGCCACTGCCTGTTGAGTAAGCCACATTGGTTTCTGTACGATTATTTTCAGGGTTGAAGCTGGGGGTGATGCCAAATTGTAGTGCTTGTGGATCAATTACATAGGTTTGATTGTTGTAGCTAAAAACGACTTCTCCAGAGTTTTGCTGCTCAATAATTTGTTCAAGATTATTAAGCAAAGGCAAATCAGCATTAACCTGACTAATATCGGAGACCGCTTGCCAACTTCCATCCGCCATGATCATCCATAATTGACCATCTAACTCTACATATAATAAAACATTATCAATCATCGACTTGCACCACTTATAATAAAGAAAAGCTACAGGTGCAATTTAACAATAAAACAACATAAGTGAAATAAAGATACTAAAAATAGTGAACTATTTACCTATATTTAGAGTTTTAAATGAGGGGCAGAGCAAACTAAGCTTACATTACACTTCAACTTGAATTACTCATCTCGCGCCAAATCACAAGATCGATGGCTTCTTTTTTACTGTCTATTTTTTTTAAAACAACATTAAAACTATCTTGCCCTAAGCGAATTGTAACCGGCATATCTTTGATGAGCGCATGTGTGATCGTTGAATCAACCACCATCATCATTTCTCCCTCTTTCTTGTTAATACGTACTGAATGAGAGTCCCCACCAGCCTGTAACGCAAAGCCATAACGAATATTACTCGCACTTAAAAAAAGTAAGTCACCGCGCGGATTATTAACCTGCCGAAATAGCATCGCGCCGGGTAACATTTTTTTGGTGTAAAGATTAAAGGAACATTGCTCACAATGAGGAATAGCTTTATTTTTCCACTCGGTTAACTCATGCCCATCAAAATAAAGCTTATTTTTTTTCATCATAAATTGATTGTTAGAGTTCGCCTTTCCATCTCCGGAAAAGGGGTTGCATGCACTGAGCAATACGACTAAAAACCCAACCGCGAATGGTGTATACATAATTATTCCTTGATTTAAAATCCTGTTAAGAAACACTTTTTAATAACCTATCCATGGCGCGGTAATTGAGTGATTCTAATAAATGTGCTTTTTCAACCCTATCACTTTCTGCTAAATCAGCAATAGTTCTCGCGACTTTTAACAAGCTATGCCACGCACGAATAGAGAGCCCCATTTTATTAATCGCCTCCTCGAGGAAAACCGCATCTTGCTCACTGAGCTGACAATGCGCGCTAATCTCTTGTGTTGATAGGTAATGATTCAATTTCGCTTGGCGCTGAAGTTGACGTGTTCGGGCACTCAGCACACGTTGCTTTATTTGTGCGCTACTTTCTCCCTGATGCTTAGCACCAACCTGTGATGATGCAAGCATCCCCTTAGGCAAAAGAGGCACCATAATCGACAATGAAAAGCGATCTAAAAAGGGGCCAGATAAACGCCCTAAATAGCGTAATACTTGATCTGGCGTGCTACGTCGCAACTCGCCACTGATATGCCCACAAGGGCTCGGGTTCATCGCGCCTATTAATTGAAAATGCGCCGGAAAGGTCACTTGATTAGCGGCGCGTGAAATCGTCACGTCATGAGTCTCTAAAGGCTGTCGCAAGCTATCGAGTACCGTGCGTGGGAATTCCGGTAATTCATCCAAAAAAAGTACACCACGGTGCGACAGAGATATCTCCCCAGGTTTAGGTTTTCCCCCGCCACCAACCAATGCAACAGAAGACGCAGAGTGATGTGGGCTTCGATAGGGAGGTTGGAACCAATCATCACGCTGCTTACCGCACACGGAATAAATAGCGGCCGTTTGTAAGGCATGCGCTTCACATAGAAGAGGTAATAGCCCCATAAAACGCTCTGCTAGCATGCTTTTACCGGTACCCGGCGGACCAATCAAAAGCGTGTTATGTCCCCCAGCTGCCGCTATCTCCAAAACGCGCTTAGCCTGCTCTTGCCCTAACACATCGCCCATATCAGGCAATACTTTCTCCCCCACTTGGGGCTGTGCCTGCGCATTTGGTAATTCTTTAACGCCTTGTAAAAACGCACACACATCGGTCAAGCTATTAGCGACATAGGAAGTAACACCAGTCAGCGCCGTTTCATGTTGATTTTCTGGGCAAACAATAACACTACGTTGTGCAGCTTTAGCAGCTAAAACACAGGGAATGACACCATCTACAGGACGCAAGTCGCCTGCAAGGGTTAACTCAGCAAAACATTCCAACTGTTTAATTTTAGACTCAGAGAGTTGCTCAGATGCAATAAGAATGGCAATAGCTATCGCTAAATCAAAACGTCCCCCCTCTTTAGCCAAATTAGCGGGAGCGAGATTCACAGTAATTTTTTTATTAAAAGGGAATTTAAAGTTACTGTTGGTTATCGCACTCCGCACTCGCTCTTTAGCCTCTTTGACCGAGGTTTCTGGTAACCCCACTAACGAAAAACAGGGCAATCCAGTACTTAAGTGTACCTCTACCAGTACCTCTGGCGCATCGACACCAGACAGTGCGCGACAATAAAGCGAAGCTAATGCCATGTAAAACCCCTACTCATTAGTGATGCGGAAACAGCAATCTGAAAACAATACTAATTGAGTATAGGTAGTTACAAATAATTTACTTCATCAACCTTGTTGTCAATTTATTGCTCAAAAATGTGACAGTAATTGAAAATTACTGTCATTTTTGCTATAAAGACGCACTTTTTAAATGAAGATAGCCATTGAGAAACATTCAATCGCCAAGGACTTCAGTAAATTCAGGAAGAAAATAATGAATGGCGCTAACTTTGTTGTTCAAGCATTGAAACAACATAATATCAGTCAAGTGTTTGGTTATCCGGGAGGGGCTATTATGCCCCTATATGATGCGCTTTATGATGGCGGTGTTGATCACTTGTTGTGTCGTCATGAGCAAGGCGCGGTAATGGCAGCCATTGGCTATGCACGTTCTACAGGCAATGTTGGTGTCTGTATTGCAACCTCTGGACCAGGTGCAACTAACCTTATCACCGGACTTGCTGATGCAATGATGGATTCGATTCCTGTTGTCGCCATTACAGGGCAAGTAGCGAGCAATCTGATCGGTACAGATGCTTTTCAAGAGATTGATGTACTTGGTCTATCTCTTGCCTGTACCAAGCATAGCTTCATGGTGCAAAGTGCTGAACAGCTTGGCCCTATTATTGAGCAAGCCTTTGAACTGGCACTATCAGGTCGCCCAGGCCCTGTTTTAATTGATATTCCCAAAGATATCCAATTAGGCGATGCAGTTAATTACGCGCCAATTCATGCAACACCCAGCATTGATAGCGTCAATCAATTATCGATTAATAAAGCGCTTGAGATGATAAGCACTGCCAAGAAACCACTTATCTATGTCGGTGGAGGCGTGGGCATGGCAAAGGCAGTGCCTGTTTTGCGTCAATTCATTAAAAAAACAAAAATCCCCAGTGTTTGCACCCTTAAAGGCATTGGTGCCATTGAACATAGCTCAACTTACTTTATGGGCATGGTCGGCATGCATGGAAGCAAAGCGTCTAATTTAGCGATTCAAGAGTGTGATTTATTGCTCGCAATTGGTGCCCGCTTTGATGATCGTGTGACAGGAAAATTAGATGAGTTCGCGCAGAATGCCAAAGTGATTCATCTTGATATCGATGCAGCCGAAGTCGACAAACTACGGGCTGTTGAACTCGCCATGAATGAAGATATTAAACAGATATTACCACTGTTAGAAATTGAAACAAAAATCAGTGAATGGCAAAAACAGATCCTAAAAATGAAAGTCGATTTTGCGAATCGTTACGATCATCCCGGCGAAGCGATCTACGCACCTGCAATGTTACGCCAATTAGCAGAGATGCAACCGCGCGATACGGTTATCTGCACCGATGTTGGTCAACATCAGATGTGGGTTGCGCAGCATATGTTTGTGGATCGCCCAGAAAACCATATTTCAAGCTCAGGCTTAGGCACAATGGGTTTTGGTATTCCGGCAGCCGTCGGCGCACAAGTTGCTCGCCCTGATGATACCGTGATTGCCGTTTCTGGCGACGGTTCATTTATGATGAATGTGCAAGAGCTTGGCACCATTAAACGCAAAAAACTACCGGTGAAAATTTTACTCATCGACAATCAACGTTTAGGCATGGTGCGCCAGTGGCAAAAACTCTTCTTTGATGGTCGTTACAGTGAAACTATTCTCACCGACAACCCTGACTTTGTCACTCTCGCCAGTGCCTTTGATATTCCCGGCGAAACCATTGTGGTTAAGTCACAATTGCAAGATGCCTTAAGCAGAATGCTTGATAGCCAAGGCCCTTACCTATTACACGTTTCAATCTCTGAAGAGGAAAATGTGTGGCCATTAGTACCACCGGGTGCAGCCAACGATAAAATGATGGAGAGTTTACAATGAAATCGTTATTAATTATTCAAGGCCATAACAGCCCAGAAATGTTAGAGCGCCTATTACGTGTTGTCCGTCACCGCGGTTTTAGTGTTCAAAATTTACATGCAGAGACCTCTGAAAACGAGCAAACACTGCACCTTACCCTCACCGTTTACAGTGAGCGTGAAATAAGTTTACTAACCAAACAACTGGAAAAAATATTTGGCATCACTAAAGTGGCGACATTAAGCCAAGAGTCGATGATTAAAGCCAGTGCATAACTTGTGCAACACCCTGTTATCTGATTAAATCAGATAACAGATTTTGATTCAGAAACGCGCCGAATGTCCTAATCTAGTCTATCGGTGCAACATACACACAATGATGATCGCGCAAATAAATTAATTGTTATTTAGTGCGATATTAAAGAGTGTCCAACGTGACTTTCTCCTGAGCCGTTACATTCAAATAAAGGAATTTATATGCCACAGTATCGTTCAAAAACCTCAACTCATGGCCGTAATATGGCTGGTGCTCGTGCCCTATGGCGCGCAACAGGTGTTAAAGATGATGATTTCGGTAAACCAATCATCGCTATCGCTAACTCTTTCACTCAATTTGTACCAGGCCACGTTCATCTTAAAGACATGGGTCAATTGGTTGCACGTGAAGTTGAAAAAGCAGGCGGTATCGCAAAAGAATTTAATACTATTGCGATTGATGACGGTATCGCAATGGGCCACTCTGGCATGTTATACAGCTTACCTTCACGTGACCTGATTGCCGACTCAATTGAATATATGGTAAACGCTCACTGTGCTGACGCTATCGTATGTATCTCTAACTGTGACAAAATCACACCGGGAATGTTAATGGCGGCATTACGCTTAAACATTCCAGTGATCATGGTTTCTGGTGGTCCAATGGAAGCGGGTAAAACTAAACTTTCAGATCAAATCATCAAACTAGACTTAGTTGATGCAATGGTTATGGGTGCAGACAAAGACGTTTCAGATGAAGATGTTAAAAAAGTTGAGCGTAGCGCTTGTCCGACTTGTGGCTCTTGTTCTGGTATGTTCACCGCAAACTCAATGAACTGTTTAACAGAAGCATTAGGTTTATCACTACCAGGTAACGGTTCAATGTTAGCAACTCACTCTGATCGTGAGAACCTATTCTTAGAAGCGGGTCGCCGTATCGTTGATATCACTCGTCGTCACTACGAACAAGATGACTACTCGGTATTACCACGTTCAATTGCCTGTCGAGAAGCTTTTGAAAATGTAATGGCACTAGATATCGCTATGGGCGGTTCAACCAACACTATCTTGCATTTATTAGCCTGTGCACAGGAAGCAGAGATGGACTTTACTGTGGCCGATATGGATGAGATGTCTCGTCGTATTCCACAGCTTTGTAAAGTAGCCCCATCTACGCCTAAATATCATATGGAAGATGTGCATCGCGCCGGTGGTGTCATGGCGATTCTGGGTGAATTAGATCGTGCAGGCTTATTAAATAACGAAATTCCAACAATTCTTAGTCCAACCATGAAAGAACAGTTGGCTAAATACGACATTATGCAAACTAAAGACCAAGCGATTATCGATTTTTACCGTGCCGGCCCTGCTGGTATCCGTACCACACAAGCATTTAGCCAGTCTTGTCGCTGGGACACCGTTGATAATGACCGTGTAGATGGTTGTATTCGTTCGATTGACAACGCATTTAGCACCGAAGGTGGTTTAGCAGTATTGTTTGGTAATATGGCTATTGATGGCGCTGTGGTTAAAACAGCGGGTGTTGATGACGATAACCTAACATTTACCGGCCCTGCAAACGTATTTGAAAGCCAAGATGATGCAGTAGAAGCTATCTTAGGCGGTAAAGTAGTTGCAGGTGAAGTGGTGGTTATTCGTTACGAAGGACCAAAAGGTGGCCCGGGTATGCAAGAGATGCTTTACCCAACGTCATACCTAAAATCGATGGGACTAGGCAAAGCTTGTGCTTTAGTAACAGATGGTCGTTTCTCAGGTGGTACTTCAGGACTTTCTATCGGTCATGCGTCACCAGAAGCAGCTGCCGGTGGTGTGATTGGTTTAATCGAAAATGGCGACATTATCGATATCAATATTCCAACACGTGAAATGAACCTAAAAGTATCTGATGAAGTATTAGCAGAACGTCGCGTTAAACAAGATGTGTTTGGCTGGAAACCAGTTAACCGTATCCGCCCACTAACAGCCGCGTTAAAAGTCTACGCAACCATGGCAACCTCTGCCGATAAAGGTGCAGTACGTGATTTAAGTAAATTGCCATAGACACAGCTAACAGCTAACAGCTAACAGCTAAATCATTATAGAGCCAGTATCGTTAATTCGTTGCTGGCTTTTTTATTACAGCTCACCTTGATGCTTTACATTTAAAATATAGATTTATTTGTAACTTTAGCTTGATATCAATCAAAAGACACCACAATACTACCCGGGTAGGTAGTATCGATATTTTCATGTTTTAGTTACAATCTCGCGCTTAGGCTAAAGTACCAACATGATCATGATGATCTGTTTTAGCGCTAGTTAAACAAGGATTGTTTGCCTCTTATCTAACTGTTCCTATTCGTTTAATATCGCACACTACTTTTCCCTATCTAAATTTAAATAAACAGCCACGCATTAATGTAAGGCTAAATAAAATTATGGATAAGGTATTCCCCAATGTTTAAACGTCCCCCCTTCATACAACAAAGTTGCACTTTAGTTGTGTTTTTGTTGTTATCTATTTTATCAAGCAATGCTTTTGCACTGGATACTGATAGAGATACCCTTCCCGATGATTGGGAAATTGCCAATGGGCGAGATCCGCTGAAGGCGGATTATATTATTAAATCTAGTCGTAGCAGTAGCTGTTTATTAGCAGATAATGGCGTGGAGTGTTGGGGAGATTATGGTCAAGAATACGTGCCTGCGCTCAGTAACCCAACACAGTTAACGGCTGGCTGGCAACACTTTTGTGCACTCGATGACAATGGCGTGTCATGTTGGGGGCGCGAAAATGCAGAAGTAACAATAGTACCAGCGTTATCCAACCCGACGAGCATCGCTTCTGGCAACTACTTTTCATGTGCACTCGATGATACTGGCGTTGTTTGCTGGGGAGACGTAGTAAGTGGAATGCCCTCTTTTTCTAATCCAACAAAGATATTTGCAGGCCATAACAACGCCTGTGTGATAGATGACAATGGGCTGCAATGCTGGGGAAGTTTAGACTTATCCATGCTATCTACTTTAACTAATCCGCATACCATAAGTTTATCATATTATGCTGTTTGTGCATTAGATAACAGTGGTTTGCAGTGCTGGGGAAGTAATGATTATGGTCAATTAGACATACCTGCGTTAAGTAATGTACGTGATGTTTCCGTTAATTATAATTCAGTCTGTGCACTCGATGATAACGGCGTGCAGTGTTGGGGCACTGATAGATCAGGTGAAACCATCGCACCAGCGCTATCAAACCCAGCTGTCATTAGTGGTGCTTATGAACATGTTTGTGCACTGGATGATAATGGTGTGACGTGTTGGGGGGTAATGGACTCAGTTCCTGACGCGCTAATGATAGACCCTGACGGTGACGGCTTAGGCCTTAATAACGAGATCATCTATGGCACCGATAAATGGCTCGTCGATACCGATGAAGATACATTACCAGACGGGTTTGAAGTTAAATATGGCTTTGATCCCACTATTTACACCAGCATTAACAGTGACTTTGATGGAGACGGTTTAACCCTTGGGCAAGAGTTTACACTCGGTACTTCGCCTATAAGTGATGATAGTGATGATGATGGCGTCAAAGATAACATTGAAGTTACCCTGGGTTCAAATCCGCTAGAGAATGACGATACTGATGGTGATGGTTTACTCAATTTATTTGAAAGTAACGCAGGTTACAACGCGATTGATAAGGATGATAGTGCAAACGATTTTGATGGCGATGGTTTAACCGCCTTACAAGAGCAAGCCTTAGGCACCAACCCTATTAGTAATGATAGTGATGGTGATGGGCTGACTGATAACGATGAACTTAATACCTATCTAACAAATCCAATCCATAGTGACAGTGATTTTGACTCGCTACCTGATGGCTGGGAAATAACCCAAGGGCGTGACCCACTACACCGTGATTATTTGCTAAGTGCAAATAATTATAATGTCTGTGCAATTATTGATAACCAAGCCACCTGCTGGGGGAAAAATGACGGTGGACAAAACGATTTACCAAACTTAAGTAATCCAACTCAAATTGCAGTAGGCGATTACCACAGCTGTGCGCTTGATGATAATGGGGTGCAATGCTGGGCGGGTGAAGGTAATGCAAGCGGGGAAACAACCGTGCCTGCATTAAGCAATCCGTCCATGGTCACCGCAGGGCTTAGATTTAGCTGTGCCTTAGACGATAATGGCGTGCAGTGCTGGGGACAAAATAGGTACGGCAAGGCAACAGTGCCTGCATTAACCAACCCAAGCATAGTAAGTGCAGGTACATCTCATGCCTGCGCCTTAGATGATACCGGTGTTGTTTGCTGGGGCTCTAATGACGAAAGACAAACTGAAGTACCCACATTAACCAACCCAAGCACTGTGATGGCAGGCGGTGATGCTAGTTGCGCCATCGATGATAATGGTTTGCAGTGTTGGGGAGAGGTTTACCCTTTATCGATTAACCTAAACAGTAATGACAATCCCATTTCTGTGGCACTCTCTAGACGCACAGCCTGTGTGATTGATGATAATGGGCTGAATTGTCAGGGATGGTATACAAGCTCAGCTCCCACAGTGACTAACCCTATTGCAGTAGCGACAGGGTATGGTATGGTTTGTGTACTAGCCGATGATGGTATTACCTGCTGGGGCTATAATAGCGACGACAATACCGTCGTACCCGCGTCATTATTAATTGACCCTGATGGTGATGGTTTAGGTAATAAAGCAGAAGCCCTTGCAGGTACCGAGCGCTTGATTGCCGACACCGATACCGATGGCATTAGCGATGGTGTCGAAGTAAAAAATGGCTTAGACCCACTAGTCGCTAATGATAGTAGTGCTGATGAAGATGGTGACAATCTTACCTTAGCGCAGGAGCTATTATATGGCACAAACCCTCTCAGCAAAGATACCGATGATGATGGTATTAATGATGATGTAGAAATTAGCTATGACTCTGACCCATTAACACAAGATGATACCGATAATGATGGTTTACTTAATTTATATGAAACAACTTGGGGCCTAGACCCATTAGAAACAGACGAAAGTGCAACCGATGCTGATAGCGATGGTTTAACCGCCTTACAAGAGCAGGCCTTAAAAACCAATCCAAACAGTGATGATACTGATGGTGATAACCTTAAAGATAACGATGAAATAACACTTCACAATACCAGTCCAATTTATGCCGACAGTGATTTTGACTCACTGCCTGATGACTGGGAACTCGCCCAAGGGCGTGACCCGCTACACCGTGATTATTTGCTAAGTGCAAATGAGTATAATGTCTGTGCAATCATTGATAATCAAGCCACCTGTTGGGGGAAAAATGACGGTGGACAAAACGATTTACCAAACTTAAGTAACCCAACTCAAATTGCAGTGGGCTATTACCACAGCTGTGCGCTTGATGATAATGGGGTGCAATGCTGGGGAGATAATACAAACGGGGAAACAACCGTGCCTGCATTAAGCAATCCATCCATGGTCACCGCAGGGTCTAGATTTAGCTGTGCCTTAGACGATAATGGCGTGCAGTGTTGGGGAGAAAATAGGTACGGCAAGGCAACAGTGCCTGCATTAACCAACCCAAGCATAGTAAGTGCAGGTACAGCTCATGCCTGCGCCTTAGATGATACCGGTGTTGTCTGCTGGGGTTACAATGGCGATGACCAAACAGATGTTCCAACATTAACCAACCCAAACGCAGTGATGGCAGGCGGTTATGCTAGTTGCGCCATCGATGATAATGGTTTGCAGTGTTGGGGAGAGGTTCATAATGCACCGATTAACCTAAACACTAATGACAATCCAATTTCTGTGGCGCTAGCAGAAGACGTAGCCTGTGTGATTGATGATAATGGACTGAATTGTCAAGGATGGTATGCAAGCTCAGCACCCACAGTGACTAACCCTATTGCAGTAGCGACAGGTGATGGTATGGGGTGTGTACTAGCCGATGATGGCATTACCTGCTGGGGCTATAATAGCGACGACAATACCGTCGTACCCGCGTCATTATTAATTGACCTCGATGGTGATGGTTTAGGTAATAAAGCAGAAGCCCTTGCAGGTACCGAGCGCTTGATTGCCGACACCGATACCGATGGCATTAGCGATGGTGTCGAAGTAAAAAATGGCTTAGACCCACTAGTCGCTAATGATAGTAGTGCTGATGAAGATGCTGACAATCTTACCTTAGCGCAGGAGCTATTATATGGCACAAACCCTCTCAGCAAAGATACCGATGATGATGGTATTAATGATGATGTAGAAATTAGCTATGACTCTGACCCATTAACACAAGATGATACCGATAATGATGGTTTACTTAATTTATATGAAACAACTTGGGGCCTAGACCCATTAGAAACAGACGAAAGTGCAACCGATGCTGATAGCGATGGTTTAACCGCCTTACAAGAGCAGGCCTTAAAAACCAATCCAAACAGTGATGATACTGATGGTGATAACCTCAAAGATAACGATGAAGTAACACTTTACAATACCAGTCCAATCTATGCCGACAGTGATTTTGACTCACTGCCTGATGACTGGGAACTCGCCCAAGGGCGTGACCCGCTACACCGTGATTATTTGCTAAGTGCAAATGAGTATAATGTCTGTGCAATCATTGATAATCAAGCCACCTGTTGGGGGAAAAATGACGGTGGACAAAACGATTTACCAAACTTAAGTAACCCAACTCAAATTGCAGTAGGCTATTACCACAGCTGTGCGCTTGATGATAATAGGGTGCAATGCTGGGCGGGTGAAGGTAATGCAAATGGCGAAACAACCGTGCCTGCATTAAGCAATCCATCCATGGTCACCGCAGGGCTTAGATTTAGCTGTGCCTTAGACGATAATGGCGTGCAGTGCTGGGGAGAAAGCTCGTATGGTAAGACAACAGTGCCTGCATTAACCAACCCAAGCATAGTAAGTGCAGGTATATCTCATGCCTGCGCCTTAGATGATACCGGAGTTGTCTGCTGGGGTTACAATGGCGATGACCAAACAGATGTTCCAACATTAACCAATCCAAGCACTGTGATAGCAGGCGGAGATGCCAGTTGCGCCATCGATGATAATGGTTTGCAGTGTTGGGGAGAGGTTCGTAATGCACCGATTAACCTAAACACTAATGACAATCCAATTTCTGTGGCGCTAGCAGAAGACGCAGCCTGTGTGATTGATGATAATGGACTGAATTGTCAAGGATGGTATGCAAGCTCAGCACCCACAGTGACTAACCCTATTGCAGTAGCGACAGGATATGGTATGGGCTGTGTACTAGCCGATGATGGCATTACCTGCTGGGGCTATAATAGCGACGACAATACCGTCGTACCCGCGTCATTATTAATTGACCCTGATGGTGATGGCTTAGGTAATAAAGAAGAATCTGCTTTAGGTACAAACCGTTTATTAGAAGATACCGATGGCGACACCATTAATGATGGTTTTGAGGTGGTTTATAAGTTAAACCCACTTTCTAAAGACAGTGATGAAGATGGTAGCTTTGATAATATTGATGAATTTCCACTTGACCCTAATGAAAGCACTGATACAGATGGTGATACAATAGGTAACAACGCCGATTCTGATGATGATAACGATAAGTTCTTAGATGCAGATGAATTAGCAGCTGGATCAAACCCGTTAGTTACCAGCAGTACACCAAGTGATAACGACGGTGATTTCATCTCTGACGTTACTGACACAGACGATGATAACGATAGCGTATTAGATGTGAATGATGCATTGCCATTAGATCCAACAGAAACACTCGATACCGATTTAGATGGCGTTGGTAACAATGCTGATAATGATGACGATGGTGATAGTGTATTAGATGTTAATGATGCTTTCCCATTAGATGCAACTGAAACACTCGATACTGATTTAGATGGTATTGGTAACAACGCTGATAATGATGACGATAATGACTCTGTGATGGATGAAGAAGACGCATTCCCATTAGATACAACTGAAACTATCGATACTGATTTAGATGGCATTGGTAACAATACTGATTCAGATGATGATAATGATGGTGTTAGTGATGTTGATGATGCTTTCCCACTGGATAAAACTGAAGCACTTGATACTGACTTAGACGGTATTGGTAATAATGCTGACTCTGATGACGATAACGATAAGTTCTCTGATATTGATGAGTTAGCAGCTAGCTCCGATCCGTTAGTTACAAGTAGCACACCCAGTGATAACGATGGCGACTTCATCTCTGACTTTACAGACACAGATGATGATAACGATAATGTATTAGATGTAAATGATGCATTTCCATTAGATGCTTCTGAGTCCCTTGATACTGACTCAGATGGTACTGGCAACAATGCAGATAACGATGATGATGGCGATAAGTTCTCTGATACTGATGAATTAGCAGCAGGCTCAAACCCGTTAGTTGCAAGCAGTACACCCAGTGATAACGACGGTGATTTCATATCTGACTTTACAGATAAGGATGATGATAATGATAATGTATTAGATGTGAATGATGCATTCCCATTAGATGCCTCCGAAACGCTTGATACTGATTTAGATAGTATTGGTAACAATGCAGATAACGATGACGATGGTGATAAATATACTGATGCAGATGAAATTTTGGCAGGTTCTGACTCATTAGACTCAGGCAGCTTACCGCTTGATACTGATGCTGACTTTATATCCAATGCAACAGATTTAGATGATGACAATGACGGTGTTAAAGATGTGAATGATGCATTTCCATTAGATGCTTCTGAATCACTTGATACTGATTTAGACGGTATAGGTAACAACGCAGATTCAGACGATGATAACGACTCATACTCTGATAGTGATGAAATTGCAGCCGGCAGTAATCCTCTCGATGCGAAGAGCCTCCCTGGTGATAACGATGGAGATCTAATTCCAGACATTACCGACACTGATGATGATAACGATAATGTGCTAGATGTGAATGATGCGTTTCCATTAGATGCGTCTGAGACCCTTGATACTGACTCAGATGGTACGGGAAACAACGCTGATTCTGACGATGATAACGATAAGTTCTCTGATGCTGATGAATTAGCTGCAGGCTCAAACCCGTTAGTTGCAAGCAGTACACCGAGTGATAACGATGGGGATTTCGTTTCTGACTTTACTGACACAGATGATGATAACGATAACGTCTTAGATGTGAATGATGCATTTCCATTAGATGCGTCTGAGACCCTTGATACTGACTCAGATGGTACGGGAAACAACGCTGATTCTGACGATGATAACGATAAGTTTTCAGATATTGATGAATTAGCAGCAGGCTCTAACCCGTTAGTGGCAAGTAGCACGCCAAGTGATAATGATGGCGACTTCATTTCTGACTTCACAGACACGGATGATGATAACGATAACGTGCTAGATGTGAATGATGCATTTCCATTAGATGCTTCTGAAACACTTGATACTGACTTAGACGGTACGGGTAACAACGCAGACACTGATGACGATAATGATAAATTTTCAGATGAGCATGAATTAGCTGCTGGTAGTGATCCATTAAACGCAAGCAGTAAACCAAGTGATAACGATGGTGATTTCATTCCTGACTTTACCGATAACGATGATGATAATGATAATGTCATTGATGCACTTGACGCGTTCCCATTTGATGCATCTGAAACCATTGATACTGATTTAGATGGGATTGGTAATAATGCCGATACTGATGATGATGGTGACAAATACACTGATAGTGATGAAACAGCAGCGGGCTCAGATCCACTAGATACAACCAGTCTGCCACTTGATACAGACGCTGACTTTATCTCAAATTCAACAGATGAAGATGATGATAACGATGGTATTAAAGATGTGAATGATGCGTTCCCATTAGATGCATCTGAAGCGCTTGATACTGATTTAGATGGCATTGGTAACAATTCAGATAACGATGACGATGGTGATAAATACACTGATGCAGATGAAATTTTGGCAGGGTCTGACTCATTAGACTCAGGCAGTCTACCGCTTGATACTGATGCTGACTTTATCTCAAACTCAACAGATGAAGATGATGATAATGATGGTGTTAAAGATGTGAACGATGCATTCCCATTAGATGCTACAGAAACTCTTGATACTGATTTAGATGGCATTGGTAACAATTCAGATAACGATGACGATAACGATAGTGTTATCGATAGCGAAGATGCGCTCCCATTAGATGCAACTGAAACTATCGATACTGACTTAGATGGCATAGGTAACAATGCAGATGAAGATGATGATAATGATGGTGTTAAAGATGTTGATGATGCTTTCCCACTTAACAAGGAAGAGTACTTAGATTCTGATAACGATGGTTTGGGTAACAACATTGATAGCGACGACGATAATGACGGCGTACTTGATAAAGATGACCTAGATGCGGACGGTGATGGCTTTAATGATGCAATGCCAGTGCTTAAAGCACCTTCAATGGATAACAATACGGCAGTGAGCACATTTGTAGCGACAGATGCTGAGCAAGTGGTACTTAACTTCAACTTAGAAAGTGATTCTAATGATGCACATATTTATGAAATTAGCTTTGCTTCAGTGGGTACACTAAATGAAGTGAATGACATCAGCATCGCCAAGCTTTATTACGATGCTAACCAAAATGGTGTAGCTGATGAAAATGAGTACTTAGCTGAAAGTCACTACACGCAAGATGACGGTGAAATTACCTTTATCTTAGCTAGCCCACAACAATTAGCCACCGGTGAAAACCACTTGTTAATGACCTACACGTTTTAAAGGATATGATGCACTCTAGTTCACTAGAGTGCATCAATAAGGAATAAATGATGAATCAACAATTTTTAAACACAATAAAACTAGCGTTAACAATACTCACACTAATAACACTAACAGCCTGTGGAGGTGGCGGAGGTGGTGAAGGTGAAAGTAATGCGGCTCAACCGGTTCAGGATAAGCCAACTCAGGGTAATACTGAGAATGAAAACCAAACAGTTGAGGCTAGCACAAACAAAACCTTTACTATTAGTGCCTCTTCTATCGTGATCAAACGTATCAGTAACGATGAAAATGTTGCAGTGGATATTTCAGGTATTAAGTCTGCGCCATTAACCCTAAAAAGTGGCAGTTAACCAGCCTAATATTGAAGTATAAAAAAAGCCAGTATCGTTAATTCGTTACTGGCTTTTTTTATTGTGCTCGTTAAAGTGATGTAAACGTCAGAAAGTATAAGCGAGACCTGTTGATACTATTAAGCCGTTTTCATTGTGAAAGGTAATGCCTGAATCTTTTTGGTTATAGCCGGCAATCACACTGAAAGTCAGTGGCTTAACATTAAACGCGTGTGCATAGCTATAAACCGAGAAAATACCCATGTTGGTGGAATCCTGCTTATTACCAAAAATAGGGTTGAGTTGATCGTAAGCGGTACTGCCTATATTGAAGGTGGTAATTGATGTGTGTCTTCCTGCAAATACTAAGAGCCCTAATTGGAAATTATAATCGTCGTAACTCATCGCATCGCCATCAGCAATACGTGTTGTGTATTGTAGAGTTGGTTTGAGGAACACTTTAGGCTGCGCTATATAAACCGGAAACATGGTCTCAACGGCAACACGGTGATATTGACTACTGCGCTGTAGGCTTTGAAGTTGCGAAGCGGATAACTGATTGCCATTATCTGACCAGCTTTCACCGCTGTTATCGTTATCGACTTTGCTACGAGCATAGGCATATTTCAGGGTTATAGGCCCACCAGCAATACGGGATAATTCAATACGTCCCCCCTGTGCGTTATCGTCAGTTTTGATACGCGTTTGTCCGACCAAGTAAGGGTCTTCCCAAGTTTCATTAAATAGGGGTAACTCAGGAAAATAAGCCACTGTTAATTGGCTTTTATTTTCAAATTGATGAATAACACCGAGCTCATATTGAAATTGTGATGTGGAGATTTGATCACGACTGTTACCAAGAAAAATCTGTGTTTTTAAATCATCAGTCGTATATTGGATCCGGGCAAAAGGAAAGCCAATAAAACTACTGCTTGTCTCGGCTTCGCTTTCTAAATCAGTAACAAGCTCGTTATCATCAGAGGTAGAAAGGTTTGACTGCCCGCTGACAAAGCCGGCATTTAAACTGATTGTGAACTCCCAACCACCTTCTTGGGCTAAGGGTTTGGCGTTAGCTGAGGCACTTGCAAGCACGCTTAATACGCCACTCACTATCAGTGCTGAATACACTTTTTTCATTATTATCTTTCCTTGATAGTGCAGTAAAGAGGCTCTACCTTAACAAATAACAGTTATTTTAAAAATATTATTACTATTTACTGCGCTAAAATACGAAGCAAGTCTGTAACTAGATCATATACCTATAAAAAGCAGGCATAAAAAAACCGCGACAAGCGCGGTTTTTAATAAATGCTTAACGACTAATTTATAGTGCGTTAGCTGTTTCTACTACATTTTTCACTGTGAAACCAAACATTTCAAATAGTTGCTCAGCTGGAGCAGATTCACCAAAGGTAGTCATGCCAATCACTTTACCGTTCAGGCCAACATATTTGTACCAGTAATCAGCAATACCCGCTTCGATAGCGACACGTTTAGTAACAGCCGCTGGTAGTACCGATTCTTTGTATTCTGCAGATTGAACTTCAAACTGCTCAGTACATGGAATTGATACAACTCGTACCGCTTTACCTTGTGCTGTTAGCTCGCTAGCAGCTTGAACCGCTAACTCAACTTCTGAGCCTGTTGCGATTAGAATGATTTCAGCAGGAGTCGCAGAGTCGACTAATACATAACCACCTTTAGCAACATCAGCTAATTGCTGCGCGTTACGTGCTTGTGGTTTCAGGTTTTGACGGCTAAAGATCAATGAACTTGGCGCATCAACTGATTCAATTGCAAATTTCCACGCAACCGCTGACTCAACAGAGTCACAAGGACGCCATGTGTTCATGTTAGGCGTTAAGCGTAAACTTGCGATTTGCTCAACAGGTTGATGCGTTGGTCCATCTTCACCAAGACCAATTGAGTCATGGGTGAACACTTGAATTGCACGTTGCTTCATTAGTGCAGACATACGTAGTGCGTTACGTGCATATTCCATAAACATTAGGAATGTTGCGCCGTAAGGTGCAAAACCTTTATGCAGTGCGATACCATTAATAATAGCAGCCATTGCAAATTCACGTACACCGTAGTGGATGTAGTTACCAGATGCATCATCAGCAGTGATCGCTTTCGTGCCTGACCACATTGTTAAGTTAGATGGCGCTAAATCTGCAGAACCACCTAATAGCTCAGGTAACATTGCGCCGTAAGCTTCGATACAATTTTGCGATGCTTTACGTGTTGCGATATTAGCTTGGCTGTTTTGTAAATCAGCAATGTAAGCAGATGATTTTTCTTCCCAGTCAGCAGGTAATTCGTTATTAACACGACGTTTGTATTCTGCAGCGAGTTCTGGGTAAGCAGCAGCGTATGCAGCAAATTTTTCATCCCAAGACTGTTCTGCTTGTTGGCCTTGTGTTTTTGCATCCCAACCCGCGTAGATATCTTCAGGAATTTCGAAATCACCGTAGTTCCAGCCTAGCGCTTTACGGGTAGCAATGATTTCATCAGCACCTAGTGGCGCACCGTGACAGTCATGTGTACCTTGCTTAGCAGGAGAGCCAAAACCGATGATTGTTTTACAACAGATCATGGTTGGTTTTGTTGTTTCAGCGCGTGCAGCAATAATGGCAGCTTTGATCTCTTCAGGGTTGTGACCATCAACAGAGATAACATGCCAGCCGTAAGACTCAAAACGCTTAGGTGTATCGTCTGTGAACCAACCTTCAACTTCACCATCGATAGAGATACCGTTGTCATCCCAGAATGCGATCAGTTTACCCAGACCTAATGTACCCGCTAATGAACATGCTTCATGAGAAACACCTTCCATTAAGCAACCGTCACCTAAGAAAGTGTATGTGTAGTGATCAACAATCTCGTGACCTTCTTTATTAAAAGAAGCCGCTAGTGATTTTTCAGCAATCGCCATACCAACAGCGTTAGTGATACCTTGACCTAGTGGGCCAGTTGTCGTTTCAACACCCGGTGCGTAACCATATTCTGGGTGGCCTGGTGTTTTTGAATGTAGCTGACGGAAGTCTTTAATGTCGTTAATTGAAAGATCGTAACCCGTTAAATGCAATAGAGAGTAGATAAGCATTGAGCCATGACCATTAGATAAAATAAAACGGTCACGATCCGCCCATTCAGGGTTAGTGGGATTATGTTTTAGAAAGTCTGTCCATAGAACTTGCGCGATATCAGCCATTCCCATTGGTGCGCCTGGGTGACCTGAATTAGATTTCTGAATGGCATCCATGCTTAAAGCACGAATCGCGTTAGCTAGCTCTTGACGAGATGGCATAAAACTCTCCTGATATGGTGTGGTTTGGGTAATTCGATGTTAGTTGGGCGCAATTATCACAAAGGTTAGGGGCAAGATGCAATGAAAAAGTTAAATTTTAGCCACATATTTTAACAAAATTAATATAAACAAGGTGGTAGCCCCTATATTTAATGAAGGTGAATAAATAGGGCGTAACATTATGGACCAACCGAGCTACACCATCAGCAAGCTATTACCGCTTGTATTATTTTGCAGCAGTATTGCTGTCATTGTGGTCTATGCTTTCCGCTATATTGCACTGCATCCCTTGTATCATCAGCTAGCAACACAACATAGTTATTTTATGCCTGCACTCATCGCTATCCCACTATTGATAATGTTATTTTTCCTATTTGCAAAACATTTAAGTTCGGGCTTACCACATGTCGTGCTTGAGTTTCACTTAGGCCTAGGCAAACTGCCTTATTTGAACTTTCTCTTTCAATTTTTCAGTGCTTCAGTGGCGTTATTAACAGGCTTTGCAATTGGCGCAATTGGCCCCGCTATTCATATCGGCGCAAGTAGCGCCAACCTTACCGGGCAACTGTTTAAGATTCGCCCCTGTACTTTACGTATTCTCAGTGCATGCGGAGCCAGTGCCGCAATTACCATAATGTTAGATACGCCATTAATGGCGATACTGTTTACCTATGAAACCATTATTCGTCAGTTTCGCGGAAGAACATTAATCTTAGTTGTCGCCTCAACACTTTTCGCCCAATGGTTTGGCCACCAAATTGGCGTTACTCCTTTACACATTGAGGTACCACCTTTCCATTTGTCATTACCGCTAGCAGGGCTTTGGTTATTGTTTGGTTTGTTATGCGGTGTGTTATCTGCATTTTTCCTCAATAGCATCGATTTATTCACTCAAAAAGTACGATTGAATTATTGGATGAAAATAACCCTTGCAGGCATTATTACAGCCTGTTTATCAGTGGTTTCACCCGAAGCGATTGGGTTAGGCTACCAATTATTACAGTCTTTGCTTTATGAAGAGCAATTCACTGCATTGATTCTTTTGTGGTTTTGCGTTCGTTTTATTGGTTCGATGGCAGTGATCGCACTCGCTATCCCCGGTGGTGCATTGGGGCCGAGCCTTATTTTAGGGGCACTGGCAGGGGCTATGTTTAGTCAGTTTTTATCGCTTGAAGTATCACAACTGTTTATTGTCATTGGAATGGGGGCGTTTTTGGGGGCTGTTTTACATGTGCCCTTAGCGGGTATCTTATTTGTGCTTGAGACAACGCACGATATAAGTTTGTTGATTCCTTGTATCATCACTTCTTACAGTGCCTATTTTTTACATCAACACTTTTGCAAACACAATAACTTAATTGAGCTACTACTCTTTCGGCAAAAAATAATTTTACGGGATAGCCCATCATTAAAGAAAAAGCGACTTACGTCGCCCTTATAAGTCTGTCATCAAACTACGATTGCTGTTCAACGTAACCGCTGTCTTTGTTAGGACCAAAAACAAAAACAATACCTTTATCAAACAGTATTTGCATAGTGCTATCAAAAAACGAAATAGCCTCATCGCTAGGCATATGTTTTAAAATCAGTTCAATAGCGATATCACATCCTTTACAGTCTGGCATCGCCTTGTATAACTCGCCCGATTCAACAAAGTGTAAATAGGTATTTATCTTCTCTTGTAAGGTAAAAAGATGCACATTTTCATCATCCCACGCTAATGGGTCGATAATAGTAAGAAAGACACGTTTTGCTTCTTTATCTAAGCCGATAGCATCAATACTACCGGTATCTACAACACTCATTTATTATAATCCTATACTTAAAAGTCTTGAATACGCCAACTTTCAAAGCCACCATCAACGCTATACACATCCTGATAACCTTGATCACATAAATATTGTGCAACGCCTTTACTTGAGTTGCCGTGGTAACAAAGCACCAACACCGTTTCAGTAAAAGGAGTTTCTTTTATGAATTGACTAATACTCTCATTAGTGAGGTGAAATGAACCCGCGACATTAGCCGTATCAAAGGAGTGTTCATCGCGAATATCAACCATTTTAACATGCTCTTGTGTTAAGCGCTCTTTTGCGCCTTGAACGTCGATTCGTTGGAATGTTGCCATGCCCTTCTCCTAAATTAAACCAAAAACCAAAGCGCTAATTTAACAAAAATTAACAAATTTTAACAATTTTTCATTTTAGGAATCGAAAACTATTGGTATTTTTAGTTGTGTAACCAGTATAATCCCCTCTAATTCACTATTATAAATGAGGAAATAAACATGTTCATAGTCACTGGTGGCGCAGGCTTTATTGGTAGCAACATAGTAAAATCTTTAAATGATCGTGGTATTACCGACATTTTAGTAGTGGATGACTTAACCGATGGTACGAAATTCGTTAATTTAGTGGACCTACAGATATTAGATTATATGGACAAAGATGAGTTCATTAACCAGATTGTATCTGGACAAGAATTTGGTGATATAGAAGCTATTTTCCATGAGGGCGCTTGCTCTGCCACTACTGAGTGGGATGGAAAATTCATGATGGAAAACAATTATGAATATTCCAAAGACCTTCTACATTATTGTATTGATCGCGACATTCCCTTTTTATACGCTTCTTCTGCGGCTACCTACGGTGGTAACGACACCTTCAAAGAAGCCTTACAATTTGAAAAACCGTTAAATGTATACGGCTACTCAAAATTCCAATTTGATCAATATGTAAGAAACCTTTGGAAAGACGCACAGGCGCATGGTGAGACATTGCCACAAATAACCGGTTTTCGTTACTTTAACGTTTATGGACCTCGCGAACAGCATAAAGGTAGTATGGCCAGCGTTGCTTTCCACCTTAACAATCAAATCAATGCAGGCGAAAATGCAAAATTATTTGAAGGTGAGCACAAACGCGACTTCGTTTATATCGATGATGTTTGTAAAGTGAACCTATGGTTTTTCGATAATAACGTTTCTGGCATCTATAACTTAGGTACAGGCAAAGCAGAGTCATTTTTAGAAGTAGGCAAAGCGGTAGTGAAATACCACAACGAAGAGAAAGGTAGCTCAGCAGAAATAGAGCGCATCGCCTTTCCAGATCATTTAAAAGGGCGTTATCAGAGTTTCACTGAAGCTGATTTAACGAATTTACGTGCAGCAGGTTATACCGATGAGTTTACCTCTGTAGCGCAAGGAACCGCTCAGTATATGGTTTGGTTGAATAAAGAATAGCAATAATACTAATTAAGGTCGCCAGTTCATATTTAGCAACTAGTGGCCGTTTATATTTTTATCTCACCTTTAATTCAAGAGTAAGTTTCAGCTCATGTTGTCCTTTCAATGCAATGCTATAAAAGTGAATGATTAGTAATGAATAAATTTAGAGATCATGTATCTCACAACCTTATTTATATTCCTCTTTTGTGGATAAGCACATTCATGTTTGGGGTAGAAAAGGCCGACAAAATACTGTTAATAATTGTACTGGTTTGTGCAATTACCTCTTTGTCAATTAATCGGTTTTCGATCGTTAAGTACAATTGGAATCATTTCCCTTGGATAAAATGGCTTCTATTTCTCACCATGTTTGGATTAGTTTCTGATTTAGTACATGGCTTCGGTAGCAGAGAATTAAGAGCGTTAGAAACTGCGACAATACTGCTACTTTTTATAGATATTAGAAAAATAAAGTTATCTTATATCACCTATTTGTTGCTTTTAGCAGCTATTTGCGCATTTGGTATCGCTTATTTTTATCAAAATATTGATATTGTGAATAGGCGAACCTGGCCAGTTAATGCGATTCCATTTGCGTCATACATTTCATTAATTATTACATTATCTGCACTATTAATACGTTATACAAAAAATATACTGCAACTCTGCATTTTGATCACTTCCTCATGCGTCGGTCTTGGGGCATTGATTATGACAGAGAGTAGAGGCCCCTTACTTGCCTTAGTATGTACTTTTATTTTAATATTTATCTACCGCTTAATTTATTCAAAGTTGAACTGGAAAGTATTATTTATAGGGGGGGCTTTGGCTACATTGATTTCTATTTTCAGTTTTTCATACATCCAAGAAAGATATAACAACACGCTAAAGGAGATGGACTTAATTTCAAATGGTTACAATCAAACATCTATTGGTTTAAGGTTATCATTATACTCAACAGGTTTAGAGTTAATTAAAGAAAAGCCTATATTAGGCTATGGTAAAGATATACGTTCATTACAACTAACAGCTATGCTAGAAGATAAAAAATTAACTAAACGTGAATATGAATCGTTAAACTGGAATTTTCATAATGGTTTTATAGAAAAAGGAGTCACCTCAGGTTTAATTGGAATAATTACCATGTTTTTTTGGCTTGGTATGCCAATAGTATATGCATGGAAATCACATAGAGAGCATTTCACATTGATTTCTGCCCCACCTTTACTTTATTTCTTTGCAAGTTTAACTGATACACCATCTACAAATGGCAGTAGCTATGTTACTTATTTAATATTTACAGGTATAATATTAGCGTTCCTAATAAATAAAAAAACCAATTAAATACACATTCGGTTAAGTGATATGTCTATGAAAATATTAATAGTTGGCCCCTCATGGGTGGGTGATATGGTGATGTCACAGACACTTTATATCGAATTAAAAAAAACACATCCGAATGCATCCATTGATGTGTTGGCCCCCGCTTGGTGTAAGCCGATCTTAGAAAGAATGCCTCAAATAGCCAAGGCCATTGAAATGCCACTTGGACACGGCGACTTTGCTTTTTTTACACGTCGAAACATCGGAAAATCGTTACTTTTAGAAAATTATGAACACGCCTTCATTTTAACTAATTCAGCGAAGTCAGCACTAATTCCTTTTTTCGCTAAAGTAAAACACCGCACCGGTTGGAAGGGGGAATTTCGCTACGGCCTCATTAATGATATGCGCACGAACCGCAAATCTTTTGACTTAATGATTGAACGCTATGTAGCACTCGCATACCCAAAAGAAAAAATGACCGGTTCGGGTTGTTTAGCTAATTTGCCGAAGCCGAAATTAAATATTGATAGACAAAAACAGCTTTCAGCCTTTGAAAAATTTTCATTACACAGTAAACGCCCCGTTATTGGTCTTTGCCCAGGCGCAGAGTTCGGCCCTGCTAAGCGCTGGCCAGCCGAGCATTTTGCAAATATAACACAAACGTTAATCAATAATGGTTATCAAATTTGGTTATTTGGCTCTGCTAAAGATCATGAAGTAACGGAATCAATCAAAGAATCCTTACCGCTTGAATTACAGAATAATTGTCACAACTTAGCAGGTGAAACAAGCCTTATTGAGGCGATTGATTTAATGGCAGCCTGTAATATTGTTGTTAGTAATGACTCAGGATTGATGCATATAGCGGCAGCAGTAGGATGCAAAGTAGTTGCATTGTATGGCTCTACTTCACCAGGCTATACTCCGCCATTAAGCGATACTGTGGAGATATTACATACTGATATAGATTGTCGCCCCTGTTTTAAAAGGATCTGTCCTCTCGAACATTTGAACTGTCTAAAAGAGTTAACGCCAGATATGGTGGTTAATGCCATCAATCGCCTTAACCAAATTAAAGTAATACAATGCTAATAGGTGTTTTTTACACACTATTATTATTTTTAGCCTCTCCCCTTTTACTGTTTAAGCTTTATCAGAAAAAACAGGGGAAGCCTTCCTTTGGCAAACGCTGGAAAGAGCACTTTGGCGTTACGCCAGTACTCCAAGACCAACAATGTAAGCCCATATGGATACATGCCGTTTCTGTCGGTGAGTCCATAGCGATCACTCCGCTGGTTAAAAAATTAAAAAAACAACATCCAACAATACCGATAGTGGTAACTACAACGACAAGTACCGGCGCAGCACAAATAAATAAACTTAGCGGGCTTGTTGAGCACCGCTATATGCCAATTGACTTTGCTTGGTGCGTAAAAGGATTTATCAAAAAGATAAAACCGCAGTTAATGATTATTGTAGAAACAGAACTTTGGCCAAATACACTGCGCTCAGTTAACAAAAAAAATATTCCGGTTATTGTTATAAACGCACGATTATCTGCTCGCTCTGCAAAACGCTACCAACAGTTCAACTTTATATGGAAAATAATTGCATGTAATATCGATCATTTTTTATGTTTGCATAACGATGATGCCTCACGTTTTATAAAACTCGGCGTTAATAGCAAAAAAATAACAGTGACCGGATCATTAAAATACGATATAGACATCCCTCAAACAGATTTACTTGAAGCAAAAAAACTACGACTATTGCTTGGAAAAGATCGCCCAATCATCATTGCAGCGAGCACTCATAAAGGTGAAGATGAAATTGTGTTAGATGCTTTTAAAGCTTTACTAAAAGATCAACCAAATGCACTTTTGGTCATTGTCCCTCGTCACCCTGAACGCTTTCATACTGTCGAAAAATTGTGTACTACGGCGCTTTTTTCTGTCGTTCGGCGTACTAGCAATCATTCAGTAACCAGTGATACGAATATCTATTTGGCTGATACAATGGGCGAAATGCTGGTATTAATAGGAGCCGCTGATATCGTCTTAATGGGGGGCAGTCTAATAGGAGATAAAGTCGGCGGACATAACTTTATTGAGCCAGCCGCGCTTCAGAAACCAATCTTATCGGGGCCAAGCTATTATAATTTTGCAGATCTTGCTCAGCAACTACTTGAGAAGGATGCACTCAAAGTGTGTAGTGCAAGCACATTATCAGACACCTTAAAGCAGATGATAAAAAGCCCCATCGACGCTAGCAATATGGGGAAAAATGCACTAAGAATAGTGCAGAAAAACCAAGGTGCATTGCGAAAATCATTGCTAATAATCGAAAATTTTTGCGAAAGTAACGAGTGATAGATGAACGAAAATAACTATAAAACTATATTGTTTTTAGCCACACCCGCAATAGGCGATTGCTTGTTAGCAACCTGCATAACCCATAGCTTACGGAAAGCTTATCCTGATGCGAAAATAGACGTACTTGTTCCGGATTCACGCGGTGAGTTAGTTTTCTCAAAAAACGAAGATATTAATGATGTGATAGTGATGGGGCTTAAGCCCACACTCAAGCAATACCTTACATTTATAAGAAAATATTGGCGAAGTTATGACCTAGTGGTTAACGATCGAAGCTCAGACAGATCTGCTATCTATGCTTTTATTACAGGGAAAAAGCGTATTGGTGTTATAGATTCACGCCATTCGAGTGCTAAATTCAAAAAAATTCTATTTTCTAATTATATTATTGAATCAGATGATATTGAACATCGTTTAATGCGTAACCTTCGCATACTTGATCCATTAGGTATCAAAAAGTATCCGGTGGTAATAGTGCCAGAAGATAAACAGACCAACCTTCAAAAAGAATTTAATATCCCGACTAAATATATCGTATTACATAGCCCCTCTTCGAATGAAATTAAACAATGGCCTGTGAGTCATTGGGCTGAATTAACAAAGCAGTTACTCGATAAAGGTTATTTCCTAGCTATCACAGGAGGAAAAACTGAAACAGAAAAAGAGATTGTAGAAGCGATTATTAACGAACAACAACAAAATAACGTCATCAACCTCAGTGGCAAGATTAGCTTTGCTCAATTATCAACACTCATAAAAAATAGCCAAGGATTTATAGGGCCTGATTGTGGCCCCGCCCACCTTGCATCGAGTGTTAATATCCCCATTTTTACTATTTTTGGCCCCACTCCGGTTTCGATGTGGTCACCGTGGCCATATAAAAAAGAACAGGAAAAATCAGGCTTTATCGCTAAAATTCCCACAACTACTATTGATAACATCACTGTTTTTCAATCTAGTAGAGAGTGCGTACCTTGCTATGGAAAGCGCTGTACAATAAAAAAAACACAATACTCGCCTTGCTTAGAAGATATAAAGCCGATGCAGGTATTCAATGCTGTTATTGATATTATTCCATTAAATCCCCCAATCCCCCCAGTTACTAAAGCGAGCCAATTATGAAGATTAGTTTAATTATCACGACCTATAACTGGAAGGAAGCACTCGAAGCGGTACTTGAAAGCGTCAAGAGACAAACTCAATTACCAGATGAAGTGGTTATTGCTGATGATGGTTCAACTGCGAGTACACGAGAATTAATCAGTCAATTCAAAAAAAATTTTCCTGTTCCTCTAATTCACTCTTGGCAAGAAGATGATGGTTTTCGTGCAGCGCAAAGTCGCAATAAAGCATTAGCAAAGACAACTGGCGATTATATTATTATGATAGATGGCGATATAATCTTATCGCGAAACTTTATTAAAACCCATTGCCTTCACGCATCTCCGGGTTGGTTTGTACAAGGTGGCAGAGCTAAGTTAAACGAGAGCCAAACAGAAAAAATATTAAAAAAACTTGTTATACCGAATATTTTTAGTAGAGGCATTAAAAACCGAAAAAACAGCCTAAGCAGTCATTTTTTGAGTAAATTATTTTCCTATAAAAGCAATACAGCTAAAAAAACAAGAACATGCAATTTGGCTGTCTGGAAAAAAGATATAATTGCAATTAATGGATTCGATAATAACTTTATTGGATGGGGAAGAGAAGATAGTGAATTTGTCGAACGCCTTTTATTTTCAGGCAAAAATAGACTTTACCTAAAATTCGCGTCAATTTGCTTTCACCTCCATCATAACGAGAATGCTCGCCTCCAACTTCCCGAGAATCAAAAAATTCTAGAGAATACTATTCGCCATAAAAAAATTAAAACTGAAAACGGCATTGATTATTACTTGGCAAAAAAAACAAGTGACACCTCGACGAAGTAGTTTTTCCTTGATGCTATTTCACCTCAGCTTTGGATAAGACTGCGATACAATACCAATACTTCTTCAGGTTTCTGCGTTAAATTATCTAACAATCCCCCCTTTATTGGACGATAATTATCCTTAATAGCGGAAACCAACTACATTGCACCGTAAAAATCATCACTATCTAATTAAAAATACGATAACGCTTCCATTAATCAAAATTAAGGAGGTTTAGGTCTAAATGATCTATATTTTTTGCCACTGTTCAACCTGCTCAAGGGCACCATATTTCACAACAGGAGCTATTGTATGAATACTTTTTCCCGATAAAACCTTCTCATACAACTTTAGGTACTCGGTAGCCATAACGAGATGATTAAAATTATCAACAGCAAGGGAATGACAAAGGCTTCTATCATATGCATCTGCTTGTAAAATAGCTTCCCTTAATTGTGTTGAATCATTTGATAAAAAGCCTACGCTATCGGTCACTAACTCGGGTAATGAACCATATTTAGTGCCAAATACAGGGCAACCATAATAGAGGCTTTCAATGATCGCAAGACCAAATGGTTCGTGCCACAACACTGGAAAAACTAGCCCTTTAGAAGCATTCAATGCATTGTATTTTTCTTCACCTCCCACCATCCCTTTGAAGGATATTTTAGCGCTAAGCGTTAGCCTAAACCCCATTTTTATATTAAGACGATGCCCTCCTAAAACAGTTAATGTTTCATTCTGACAATGCTTAATAATATCAATTGCACCACTTACATTTTTCCTACGCCATGCAGCCTTACCTAAAAAATGAAAACCTTTACGGGTGTGATTTAAAATTGGAGATTGATACTCATCCCAATCTAACCCGTTATGAACAAATACTTCACCACCGTGCCGCTGAGCGTGACTATTTGAGATAAAAACAGTATTTTTATCTAACTGTAGACCTTTATTTAATGTGCCGTGTAGAGTAGAAAGGTAAGAGACTCTCATGTTCTCATTCGCGAGTGAATCATGAAAATGCACAACATCAATTAATTCAGGAATTTGATCTTCAATTTTTTTACTAGGATCATAATGAATAATATTTGCAAAATCACAAACAGAGCCCTCTTTCACCATAAAAGTGACTTTGTGGCCCATTGATGTTAAAGCTTTACCTAGCCCCCATATAACCCTTTCTGTCCCACCATACTTAAACGCAGGAATAACACTTGTAGCTTTTATAATTAAAATATTCATATACAACTACCGATTAATTATTTAAATGAGCAAAGTATTTTTGTGCGACGAGTAAAGACAATACCTGCTCTTTTTTTAGGTCTTTAAACTGCTCTACAAACTGATTAGCATTCGCAATGATTTTTTTAGCTTCTTCTGTATGAGCTTGATAATATTCTATTTTTTCAATCAGGTCAGAATAGTCATCTTTTAACTCAACGTAGTGGACCCCCGCGACTAATAACCCTTCCATAAACCACGTTTCATATATTGGTTTAGCCATTAAACATAATGACTTAGATGACATTACCCATTTAAGATTAGTAGCGACATCATTGCCCTCTATACACAATATAAATTTATAATGTAGCTGTTCTTCAATAGTCATAACCTCTTTGACCCACTCAGCAGGTAAAGCAGGTTTTGTTTGTCCAATGTTACATAATGGATGATTATAAAATTGCTCCAAGACCCTTTTTCTATGAGGTTGAGTAACTGTTCCACGCCAAACTGCAATTCCTTTTTTATTATCAAACTCAATAGCATCATTAATAAAATTAAAATGCCGAATTTCATTAAGCTTTAGTAATACAGAGTTCTCATTAGCACCATTTATTGGTCTACTTTTGACAAAGCTTGGTTTATTAGGAATTGTTGTTACATCACCGCAAATCAAAGAAAAACGAAGCTTATTTGGAAAAAAACGGATAACTTTGCGGGTATCAAAAAAGTATGTAGTTCCATGCTTTTTTTTAAAATTAGCGATTACTATCGGTAACTTCGTTTGCACGTTTTTGTTTAATTTATTGTAGTAATTGAGCCTTTTCAACTCTGCTTCACTGATCGGATTTTTGGCAATTAATCCCTTTAAACGAATACGGTAGAAAAAATCTGGAATAGCCCATAAAACTGAATTTTTAAGATAGTAGAAAAAACGTTTAAAATTACTTCTATGCTTCAAGATGTTATCTCCATCTATTTTTACCAATACAGAATTCGTTAAATTCTTATCATACTATTCTTACTGCAAGATAAGCTATTTAAAATAAAATTTATGGATAAACAAGTTAACCTCAATGAAAGCACTTGCTCGGATTAATATGATTGAATCAACAAATCCCAATCACGCATTTGCCATTTTATTTGACGCTTATTAAGCTCTTTATTAAAAGATCTTAATAAGCGCTGTAAGTTTTTCTCTTTCCATTTTTCACCAGATTGCTGATAGCACTTATCAAAATCAATCAGCCATACCTTACCTTGCTTATCGAGCAAAATATTATGAATATTCAAATCCGTATGATTGACTTGTGCTTGATGCATTTTTTTAATCTGTTTTGCTATGGCACTATATTCATCTGCGGTTAAAGATCGCTGCTGTAAAATAGCAACTAAATCCTGAGCATCTGGAACTTTCTCTGACAACAAATCGGCTTGATAGGTCCCCCATTTTTTCTTTACACGCGCTGCAATCGGTTTAGGGACATTAACATTGGCATCACGTAGTTCTCGCAACAGGTGAAACTCTGCAATTGAGCGGGTTTTTTGCCAACACGTAAAAAAGTAATGATCGGAGATTATTTTGCCTAATAATCCACCACGTCGGTAATGGCGCAACGCTCCTTGAATCTCAGCTAATTGAATGAACCATGTCGTGCCTCTACCAGTTGCCGAGCCAATGACCTTATTACTTTTTTGCCAGAATTGAACATCAAAGCAGCATTCTATATTGTCATTAATTAAGCTATCATCAAAAACGATATAGTTATTATTCTGCTTGCGTGTTTCCAGCATGACTCTGTTCCATTGACCATAAAAATAAGATATTAACATGCCTCTATTTACAACTGCACCAAAATCTATCTGCTTATTGAGACTATCTGCGATTGGTGATGTTTGCCATGCAGTTGCGATGGTACAAGCGATCCAAAAACAATGGCCATCAACCAAGATCACTTGGATAATGGGTAAAATTGAGGCACAACTATTACATGATCTCCCTAATATCAATGTCGTTGTTTTTGATAAAAAAAGTGGACTAAAAGGGATGCAAGCAATCTGGAAGCAACTAAAACACCAACAATTTGATGCACTATTGCATATGCAACTCGCTCTTCGAGCAAGTGCACTTACCTTAGGCATTAAAGCCCAATATAAAATTGGCTTTAACTTTAAACGCGCTAAAGAAGCACAATGGTTATTTACCAACAAAAAAATACCTGATATCGCTTCTAGCCATGTTTTAGATAGCTTTTTTGAGTTTGCCTCTTTTTTAGGCATTGATAAAACAGCTGCGACTTGGCAGATCCCCTTATCCGAAGCAGATATTGAGTTCGCACAAAACATCATAGTCGATAATAAACCGTTATTTGTGATTAGCCCGGCAGCGAGCAAGGATGAGCGAAATTGGCTAGCTGAGCGTTATGCTGCCGTTGCAGATTATGCTGTAGCGCAAGGCTTTCAAGTCATATTATGTGGCTCACCAGCGCCAAGAGAGAGAACGTTAGGTGAGCAAATAGAGCGCTTAATGCAAACAAGACCAAGCAACTTAATAGGTAAAACGTCGTTAAAGCAATTAACTGCCATTATCAAAAAGTCAGCTCTGTTGCTCGCGCCAGACTCTGGCCCCGCACATATTGCGACAACACAAAGCACGCCAGTCATTGGCTTATATGGGCACAGTAACCCTAAACGGACAGGGCCCTACCTGAGCCTCGACAACGTTGTCAGTGTTTATGAGCAACATGTGCAGAAACAATATAACAAACCTTTAGAGGAGCTCCCTTGGAGCACACGCGTCAAAGGAGAAAAAATAATGGCAGATATTAGTGTTGCGCAGGTAATTGAACAATTTGATAAACTCACTCAACAAAAAAACCGCTTATAAAAGCGGTTTTTTACAATGAGAGCCTATTTATTTCCAAGCTTTCCAAGTGTTAATCAGGCCATTTGTCGAACTATCATGAGCATCGACTTTATCGCTATTACTTAACGCAGGTAGAATTTGTCCTGCTAATTGCTTACCCAACTCAACGCCCCACTGGTCGAAGCTGTAAATATTCCAAATAACGCCTTGTGTAAATATTTTTTGCTCATACATTGCAATCAACTGCCCTAAAGTTTTAGGCGTGATTTTATTGACTAAAATAGAGTTACTTGGCTTGTTACCTTCAAACACTTTGAACGGTACTAAATGCTCAACTTCTGCTAACGTTTTGCCAGCTGCGGTAAACTCAGCTTCAACCTGTGCTTTAGTTTTACCAAAAGCCAAAGCTTGTGTTTGTGCAAAGAAATTAGAAAGCAACTTAGGATGATGATCGCCAGCGGGGTTATGACTGATTGCTGGCGCAATAAAATCACACGGGATAAGTTTAGTCCCTTGGTGAATTAATTGATAAAATGCGTGCTGACCATTAGTCCCCGGCTCTCCCCAAATAATTGGCCCGGTTTGGTAATCAACTACATCACCATTACGATCAACATTTTTACCGTTTGATTCCATGTTACCTTGTTGGAAATAGGCAGGGAAACGGTGCATATATTGATCATAAGGTAAAATAGCTTCCGATTCAGCGCCATAGAAGTTGTTATACCAGATGCCGATAAGTGCCAAAATAACCGGAATATTATCTTCAAACTCTGTTTCAGCGAAATGTTTATCCATTTCATGAGCACCGGTTAACAACTCTTCGAAGTTATCGTAGCCAACCGTCAAAGCAATAGATAAACCAATTGCAGACCAAATTGAGTAACGACCGCCAACCCAATCCCAAAAGCCAAACATATTTTCTACATCAATACCAAATTCAGCAACAGACTCCGCATTAGTTGAAAGTGCCGCAAAGTGTTTTGCAACATGTGCTTCATCTTGAGCAAAATTTAAGAACCAATCACGCGCACTGTGTGCATTAGTCATGGTCTCTTGCGTAGTAAAGGTTTTTGATGCGATTAAAAATAAAGTACTTTCAGGATCGACTTTCGCTAATGTTTCTACGATATGCGTTCCATCAACATTCGACACAAAGTGTGTTTCGATACCGTCAACCTTATAAGCCCCTAGCGCTTCAGTGACCATGTATGGCCCTAAATCTGAACCACCAATACCGATATTGACGATGTCAGTAATACGTTTACCGGTATAACCTTTCCACTCACCAGAGTGGACTTTGGTGCAAAAGGCTTTCATTTGCGCCAACACTTCATTGATTTGAGGCATCACATCGATACCGTCCACCATCACTGGTGAATTGCTTCGATTACGCAGTGCACTATGTAATACAGAGCGGTTTTCAGTAATGTTAATAGTATCACCGGAGAATTGAGCCTTGATTGCACTGCTTAAGTCGACCTCTTTAGCCAATTTAAGTAGGCTATTAAAAATCTCTTCTGTAATTAAGTTTTTAGAGAAGTCGACTAAAAGCTCACCGTTAAACTGACGAGAGAACTGTTCGAAACGATTTTCATTTTGAGAAAACAGTGATGAAATCTGCATATCGGAATGGCGTGTAAATAAAGTGTTTAGTTCAGACCAAGCATTGGTTTGTGTAGGATTAACATTTTTCAACATAACAAATTTCCAAAGTTAAGGGTTCATAAATGATTAATTAATCATTACAAAAAAATCAGGTTTAATCTATCAATATTAACCCGATGATTATTGATCTGCTGTAACAAAAAGTAACATTGATCAAGCTTTCGACCTTCTGCTAAAAAATTGTTATTATGCTCGCTTACTGCAAGCGCCTATTTTTAGTACTCATTTTAGGTACTATTTTTAAAAAGAGATTTCCATGAGCGAGATACAAGAGAATACGACCCATTTTGGCTTTAAGACAGTTGAAGAAGATAAAAAAGCGGAATTAGTTGCTGATGTTTTCCATTCAGTGGCAGCAAAATATGATGTGATGAATGATGTTTTATCCATGGGCATCCACCGTGTGTGGAAGCGTTTTACCATTGATTGCTCCGGCGTTCGCCAAGGGCAAAAGGTATTAGACCTTGCCGGTGGCACGGGCGACTTAACCGCTAAGTTCTCGCGTATTGTTGGCCCAAAGGGCCATGTTGTATTAGCGGATATTAACGACTCGATGCTCAAAGTGGGACGTAGCAAGTTGCGCGATCTTGGCATCGAGGGTAACGTAGAATACGTACAAGCGAATGCCGAAGAGTTACCCTTCCCAGACAATCACTTTGATTTGGTCACTATTGCTTTTGGGTTACGAAATGTAACCGATAAAGATAAAGCGCTGGCTTCTATCTATCGCGTATTAAAACCGGGTGGGCGATTACTGGTATTAGAGTTTTCAAAGCCACTCTACAAACCAGTGAGTAAGTTTTACGACTTTTATTCGTTTAATATTTTGCCAAAACTGGGCAAACTTATCGCCAATGATAGTGAAAGTTATCAATACCTTGCTGAAAGCATCCGCATGCATCCAGACCAAGAAACGCTTAAAGGTATGATGAACAACGTCGGCTTTGAAGGCTCTGAGTTCTTTAATTTAAGTGCTGGTATTGTTGCGTTACATCGTGGCTATAAATATTAATCCGCTTGTTGCCATGCCTTGTTAGTTACACGAAGCGAATACAGTCAATAGGACAATTATGCCATTAGATAATCTTGTATGTGGTTTATTAGAAACAGGTGTCAACAAATTACACCAGTTAGACAGCAGTGCACCACAGAAACGCAAAGCCCTTAACGGCAACATTATTGGCGTCTCGCTAAAAGAGATAGAGAAGCCACTTTATTTCGTTATCAGCAATCAGCAAATAGACCTACTTAGTCGGTTCGAAGGGCAAGCTGATTGTTTTATTCGCGTTAACGCATTGGCATTAATTGAGCTTCAGGATAACCACCAGCTAACCAACCTGATTAAAAGTGGGCAATTAGAGGTAGATGGTGACATTAAAATTGTGCAACAGTTTGCACAGTTGCTGACCGAAATGGAGATAGACTGGGAAGAACACCTATCAAGTAAAATAGGTGATCTATTAGCTCATAAACTTGTTTACCACGCTAAGCAATGTAAAAAATTAGTCTGTAAACAGAGTAAGAAAGCACACCAACAACTCTCCGAAATCATTACAGAAGAACTAAAACTAGCGCCAGGCCCCTTAGAGGTCGCCTACTTTTGTGACCAAGTGAGCGACATTGAAAAACAGGTTGCTCGATTAGATAAACAGCTAGCTAACTATTTTAACTAAATGCTCTTGTACCTTTCATTAAAAGCTAATTTACGCGCTTAGCAGACTCGTTCAAACAGGAATTTCGATGATAAAACTTAAAGAACTGTCGCGTTTATATAATATCAATAAGACCGTAATCGAGTACGGATTGATTGAACTATTACCCCGTGAACACCGCCCTCTCTCCTATTCACTAATGCGTATTATGCTGTTTTGGATACGTACAAAACATAAAAAACTTCCGCTTCCTGAGCGTCTCCGTTTAAGCCTGCAATCTCTGGGGCCCATATACATCAAACTTGGGCAGATGTTATCTACACGTCGTGATTTACTACCACCTATTTACGCAGATCAATTAGCGTTCCTGCAGGATAACGTAGCGCCATTTTGTGGGGAGGTAGCAATCAAACAGATTGAGTCTTCACTGGGTAAATCAATTGATGAGCTGTTTGAAAACTTTGATGTGAATGCACTGGCATCCGCTTCAATCGCGCAGGTTCATAGCGCAACACTGCGTGAAGACAATCGAGAAGTTGTAATCAAAGTCATTCGTCCTGAAATCGCTAAAACCATTCATGCTGATATTCAGTTAATGAAATGGTTAGCATCATTGATGCAACGTTTCTTAAAAGAAGCTGAGCGCTTACGCCCAGTTGAAGTGGTGCATGAATATGAAAAAACTATTCTCGATGAACTCGACTTAATGCGAGAAGGTAGCAACGCTATCCAATTAAGACGTAATTTTTTAGACTCTAAGTTACTTTATGTTCCTGAAATCTATTCCGATTACTGCACTAAAAATGTATTAGTCATGGAGCGAATTTACGGCATCCCGGTTTCTGATATCAAGTCATTAGAAGCACAGGGTACCAATCTGAAGTTACTGGCAGAACGAGGAGTCGAAGCGTTCTTCACTCAAGTGTTCCGTGATAGCTTCTTCCATGCAGATATGCACCCAGGTAATGTATTTGTCTCCTACGAGCATCCAGAAGATCCACTTTGGATAGGCATAGACTGTGGCATAGTCGGGACACTCAATAATGAAGATAAACGCTATTTAGCTGAAAATTTTATCGCTTTCTTTAACCGAGATTATAGACAAGTTGCACAACTTCATATCGACTCAGGATGGGTACCAGAAGACACTCCCGTTGAAGAATTTGAATTTGCTATTCGCGCTGTCTGCGAGCCTATTTTTGAGAAGCCATTATCAGAAATATCCTTCGCGACCGTATTGCTCAATCTTTTTAGTACCGCACGCCGTTACAACATGAAAGTACAACCGCAACTAGTCTTGCTGCAAAAAACCTTACTCTATATTGAAGGGTTAGGTCGTCAACTATACCCTCAGTTAGATTTATGGGATACCGCTAAACCTTTCTTGGAAAACTGGATGAAAGAGCAAGTTAGCCCGCAGACATTAATGAAAAAGTTGCAACAAAAAGCACCTTTTTGGCTTGAAAAACTGCCAGATCTACCAGAGCTAATTTATCATAACTTGGCAAATGGAAAGTCATTGCAAAAGCAGCAAAAACAATTAATTGCGTCAATTAACAAACAGCAAACAAGAAACAGCAAAAGTTACTTTTATATTGGCATTGCGGCTACCTTAACACTAGTATCAGCACTTGCTTATCTACAAAGCGATAAACATTTAGCATTAATTACAGCTTTACCAGCTACTTTTACATGGTTCTTGGCATGGTGTAATACAAATAGCGATTAAAGTTTGTTATAAAGGTTTTAGAGACAAACCAATATTTACTTAATAAAAGGAAAGGCATCATGGGTGGTATCAGTATTTGGCAGTTAGTTATTATTGCTGTAATTGTAGTTTTACTTTTTGGCACTAAAAAATTACGTGGTATAGGCGGGGATTTAGGTGGTGCTGTAAAAGGCTTTAAGAAAGCAATGAGCGAAGAAGATAAAACAGCACAGGCTAAAGAGGCAAAAATTGAAGATCAAAATGATGCCTCTTTTAACAAAGAAAACAGCGACGAAAAAAGCAAACAAAAAGACCAAGCATAATGTTTGATATCGGTTTCTGGGAGATCGCTTTGATCTCCGTAGTTGGGTTAATCGTACTCGGACCAGAGCGTTTGCCTACAGCTATTCGAAGTGTTATGCAGTGGATAAATACTGCAAAAAACATGGCAAACTCGGTCAAATCAGAAATATCTCAAGAGCTAAAACTACACGAGCTGAATGAGATGAATGACAATATGATTAAAGCCAGTAAAGAAGGTGTTGAAATACTGGATGATGATATGCAAGCATCGATTGATGAGATGAAAAAAAACGCGCAGGAGTTAGTAAATCCCTACAAAAAAGAAAGTAAACCAACAGCAGATGAAACAGGTAGCAACAAACAACAAGCATCCGAGCAACAGGATAAAAAATAGATGAGTGGAAACGATCCTCAAGCGCAAAATAAAAATGCACAACATAGTTTACCTCTGATCAGTCATCTATTAGAGTTGCGAGACCGATTATTACGTATCGTTGCAATCGTAATGGTGTTGTTTCTTTCTTTGGTATATTTTGCTAATGATATTTACCAATACCTCGCTATTCCACTCACAAGCCAATTACCAGAAGGCTCAAGTATGATTGCAACCGGGGTAGCGACACCATTCTTTACCCCAATAAAATTAACTATCGTCCTGTCTATTTTCATCGCTATACCTGCAATTTTGTATCAAGTATGGGCGTTTATCGCACCAGGTTTATATAAACAAGAAAAACGTTTAATTGCTCCCTTAGTTATTAGTAGCGCATTGCTTTTTTATCTCGGGATGGCTTTTGCATATTTTGTAGTCTTCCCCCTGGCATTTTCTTTTTTCACCAGCACCGCTCCGGAAGGTGTAACCATTGCCACTGATATCAGTAGTTATTTAGACTTTGTTCTGAAGTTGTTTTTTGCTTTTGGACTGGCTTTTGAGATTCCGATAGCCACGCTTGTTCTTTGTTGGACAGGCGCGACGACGCCCAAAAAACTAAAAGAGAAGCGCCCTTATATCGTTGTGGCTGCCTTTGTTTTTGGAATGTTATTAACACCGCCTGATGTAATATCACAAACTTTATTAGCGGTGCCGATGTTACTTCTTTTTGAGATAGGTTTACTGTTTGCACGTTTCTATGTGCCACAAACAGAAAATAAGATCGAACAGGAAAGTTGATTGATAAGATAACTCAAGCAGTATTAATGAACACTCCTTGAGTTATCCCGTTACTACGCAATTTTTACCACGCTTTTTAGCCTTATGTAGCGCTAAATCAGTTCGCTTCATCAACTCTTCTAATGTGCCATCAGGGTGAGATTGCGCTACCGCAAAACTAGCGCTTAATTCAACGCCATCCTTTAGAGTCCGGTATATCGCTGCGCGGAGCTTTTCTGCAATTGCAGTCGCTTGTTCTGTTGTACAGACCGGGCAAAGTATCAAAAACTCTTCTTCTCCCCAACGTCCAACTGAATCCGTTTTGCGTGTATTGTTGGCCACTATTTTAGCGACATCTATTAATACACGATCTCCTTCAACATGACCGAGCGCATCATTAATATCACTAAAGTCATCAATATCAAAAAGCACCACACAAAAATTTTCATGGTAACGTTGATAGCGATCCCATTCGCAGGCTAAAGCGCGCTCTAAAGTACGACGGTTAAGTAATTTAGTAAGCGAATCTTTTGAGGCCTGTGCTTCCGTTTCACGTGCATATATAACGCTATTACGCCAAAGTCGCCCAAGCAGGTAAATACAGCTCAATAAAAGTGAAATACTTAAAGGAATCAACTCATCAAGTTGTAATGATTCATAATCACGAGAAAAATGATAAACGCGCTCAAATAGATCCATCTCAATAAATACATAAATAAGCACTGCATTTACCAAAATAACCAAAATCAACTCGAGCCAGATGGTTTTCTTTTGCACAGACATACTCAACACCTATTCCATAGTAATAAGGTAAGTTAAGTCTAGACTATTGATTTACCCCTCGTTGCCGAATCAGCTAACATTGAGATTCATTTTACCTTTAAGTTATTGAAAAATCATTAAAAGACCATGCGATAAAACGACTTATTTTTTGTCCTTGTGCCATTTTAACCACCTTAATCTGCTTTGCACCAAGCCCCTCGAGATGTTTCTTAATCGGTGCAACATTTTCAGATTTGGATACCAAACTAGAAAACCAGTTAACCTGATTAGCAAACTCGCAACTCTCAATAACCATCTGCTTTAAAAAGGCAATTTCGCCTCCCACACAACATAGCTCATTCTCTTGACCTGCAAAATTTAGCGTCACCGCTTGCTCGGTCTTACTTTTATTAAGGTTTTTTACTTTACGCGCAGTCCCTGCCTGCGCTTTTTCTAACGATGAATGGAAGGGAGGGTTACAGATGGTAAGTGCAAATTTATCCTGTTTAGTAATTATGTGTTTAAAGATCGATTGTTTATCTTTTTGTAAGCGTAATTTAATAAATGGCGTCAGGTTTTTATTAGCACTGGCAATCAGCCCTGCTGTTTTCAACGATATTGCATCGATATCACAACCAACAAAAGACCAGCCATAACTTTGACTGCCGATAATCGGATAAATGCAGTTCGCCCCCACCCCAATATCCAATACTTTGATCTGCTTACCAGTTGGAATATTGCCACCCGTACTGAGCAAATCCGCAAGCGCATGAATATAGTCTGCTCGTCCAGGGATAGGGGGGCAAAGGTAACCTTCGGGTAACTGCCAAAAATCGACCCCATAATATTGTTTTAGTAGTGCTTGATTGAGTGCAACAACCGCTTCTGGATCACTAAAATCTATTGTGCGAGTTCCATATTGATTCGTAAATACAAAAGCACCTAATGGCGAAGAAGCACGGCATAACAACTCGAAATCATAACTTCCCTGATGCAGGTTGCGTGGATGTAAACCTTTTTTAGTCTTACTCATTAGCACTCCCAGCCATTTTAATTTTATCAACAATCGCTAATAATCCATTCGCACGTGATGGGCTTAAGTGGTGAAGTATGCCTAATTGTTTAAAAATTGCGTCAATATCGATTTTATTGACCTGTTGTACTGTCTTACCTTGAAAAATAACCAATAAAATCATCATCAACCCTTTAACAACACGTGTATCACTGTCCATTTGCAGGTGTAAGCACTGCTCGGGTTGCTCAATGACTAGCCATGCAAGACTTTCGCATCCTTTTACTTGGTTAGCCTCTATTTTTTTCTTTGCGTCTAATTCAGGTAACTTTTTACCCAATTGGATGATCAGGCGGTACTGTTTATCCCAACCTCTATTCTCATTAAACTGTGCGATTAATTGCTCAACGGGCATCAGTGCTTCTGTCATCATTTTCCTTTGTGCGCGTATGCGCCATCAATTATTTTTTTGTTTCATATATTGTGAAAAGAGCACTAAAGCGCCACTACTCCCGGTGAGCTCGGCACTTTTATTGTCATCTCGACCTACCCACGTGGTCACCACCTCTTCACTGTCAAAACCAACAAACCAACTATCTTTAAGGTTGTTAGTTGTGCCCGTTTTTCCTGCAAAAGACTGACCAGGATTACGCCAACGCAAACTGCGTGCAGTGCCTTCGCTGGTGACTTTAGAGAGAGTATTGGTTAACTGGTTTACTGCTACTGTGCTAAAACGTTGCTCACTGCTTTGATCGCGTTGATAAAGTAACTCGCCCTCTTTTGCAACAATAGAGCGGATCATTTGTAAAGGCTGGTAACGTCCTTGCGTGGTGATCGGCTGATACATCTGCGCCACTTCAAAGGGTGACAGAGAAACACTGCCTAGTACTAAAGAGGGATACGCTTTAATTTTTTCTTGAATGCCAAGTTTGTGCAATGTATCAATCACATTGCCTAAACCTACCTTCATACCTAGATTCACTGTCGGGACATTTAAGGATTTATACAATGCTTCTTCAACACTCACAGAGCCACGAAATTTGCGATCATAATTATTTGGTTGCCAACGTTGGCCTGTGCTGTTTTTTAATACTATTTGCTTATCATCAAGCTTATCCTGTAATTGATAGCCTTGTTCTAAAGCAGTTAAATACACGGCAGGTTTAACCAGTGACCCTATGGGACGATTGGCATCTAAAGCGCGATTAAAACCACTAAATTTAACATCACGTCCAGAAACAATGGCACGTAACTCAGCAGCTTCTCTATCGCTAATAACCATTGCCCCCTGAAGCGAGGCGGGTTGTTTTTTATCAACTAAAGCAAGCCCTTTTTGCACCGCAAACTCAGCACCTTGTTGTGCGACAGGGTCAATAGAGGTAAAGATATGTAAACCACTTTGTTTACGAACCGCAGCAGGTACTTGCCTTTTAAGTTCGCGATGTAAAAAACTAATAAAAGCAGGGTTAGCCCGATGATTAAGTGCCGTGCGATCACTTAAGCTTAAGGGATCAGATACTGCATATTTATAATCATTACTGTTAATCAGCCCCTTTTCCACCATCATACGTAATACTAAATCACGCCTTGCTAATGCGCGCTCAGGGTTACGACGCGGATTATAATAAGAAGGCCCTTTTATAATCGCAACCAACAGAGCAATTTGTTCAATGCGTAATTCATTAATAGGCCGTGCGAAGTAAAAGTCACTGGCTAGCCCAATACCATAAACGCCTGATTTTCCATTCTGAGCAAGGTAGACTTCATTCAAATAAGCTTCAAGTAACTTATCTTTACTGTATTTATAATCCATTAATACAGCGATATAAGCCTCTTGAAATTTACGCCACAAACTACGCTCTTGTGTTAAAAACAGGTTTTTAGCCAATTGTTGCGTGAGCGTACTCCCGCCTTGAACCGTATAACCCGCCTTAAAGTTGACGATAAAAGCGCGCACAATAGCCAATGGTGAAATCCCCTGATGGTGATAATAATTTCTATCTTCCATCAATAATAAAGTATCTATAAAAAGATCTGGGATCCTTTCAAAGGGAACAAAAACGCGATCTTCAATTTGATCTGAGTGTAAACGAGATAACAATAATGGCTCTAACTTTACCCGTTCAAGCAATTGACCTTGGCTATTTTTGATCGATTTAACGATACCTTTTGTGAAAGTAATCGCCAACTTATCTTTACCTATAAAGCCATCAGGAAAATCAAAAGTACGACGGTAAATAGTGACACGTTCACCCTTAACTGAAAACTGCCCTGCACTATTAACAACCCGAACCGGGCGGTAATTAAGCATTTTTAATTCGCTGATCAGTGCGTTGGGAGAAAGTAATTGCAGTGGCTCAATAGTGAGTGGACGAGCATAAATCTGAGCCGGTAATGTCCAAGTGCTACCATCAAGTTTTCGTTCAATTTTTTTATCAAAATAGATACCGGCGATCACCATAAAAGCTACAAAGGCCAACGTACTTTTCCAAAAAAATCCCCATATGAAACTTAATAAACGTTGTCCAATAGATGCTTTGGTTGTGTTTTTTGCATTTTTACGCTTTTTAGCGCTCTTTTTAGCCGGCGTTTTTTTTATCGTATTTTTCTTGGTCACTGTTTTTTTTATTTGTGGCATTTATTTTCTACTTACATGTACTTTTTAGTGCGTTTAGTTGCTTGCGCTTGTAATGGATCATCAGGCCAATAATGTTTTGGATAACGTCCACGCATCTCTTTTTTGACTTCATTATACGCACCTTGCCAAAAGGTGGTTAAATCCTGCGTTAATTGTAAAGGTCTTCGTGCTGGAGATAATAACGCTAATTGTAACTTAATTCGTCCATCAAAAATGTAAGGGGTCTCTTGTTGCCCAAACAACTCCTGCAAACGTACCGACAAAACCGGACTTTCATTATTACGATAATTTATTTTTATTTTTGACCCCGTTGGCACTGTGCAATGGGTAGGAAAATGCGCTTCAAACTGCTTTAACACTGGCCAACTTAAACGCGCTAACAATGCAGCTTTAAGATCTAAACGTTTTAGCTGTTCAGGTTTATGGATACTACTTAAAAAAGGAGTTAACCACGTATCAAGCTGATCTAATAACGTAGCGGTTGAGAAGTCAGGAAAATCAAGTTCATATTGAGCGATTTGGTATTGTTGATAAGCATAACTTAAGCGCTGTAATAATTGCGCATTTTCATCGGACCAATTCAGCACCGATAAGCCAGCTTGTTTTATGCCAGCCATTAACGCATCACTTTTTTTGCTATTTGCAATCTCTGTCAATGGCTGTTTGCTGATAGTCAATTTAGCCAGCATTTGTCGTTTTTCAGCAATTAACTTAGGTTTGCCAGTGAACGACCAGTAAATGTGCTCTTGTTCGGAAAAGTAACCGGGCAAATATTCTTTCAGCGCCTGTAGAGAAACCCTTGCTGCTTTATAGATAACACTGTTAACCGTGCGCTCTGAAAAGGCTAAATCTGCAACCACTAACATTTTTTGGCCAAGCAAAGCCGACTCAAAATATAAAGAAGCGCCGATACCACAACTCAATTGGTAACTACCACTGTCATCTCGTGCTAATCCGATACGATCAGGAAAAGCGATCGCGAGCAATAAACCACAATGTTCACTGTTAATATGATGTTGATTTAGAGGGCTATTTAATCGCTTTAATAGTTGCTTTTGTTGCTGTTTAATTAAATAACTCGGCTTGAGCAGGCTTGCTTCAATATCATCGCCACTTTTTTCATTGCCCTCAAGCAATGCAACCAGTAAGCAAGCCGTTTCAACAATTCCTTCAAAAGGTAATGTTTGTGCGGTTAATAAAAGGTGCCCTAGACGCGGATTAACACCTAAGGCGCTAATTGCTTGCCCATGTGAGGTAATGCGCCCTTTATCATCTACGGCCTTAAAAGTCTTAAGAAGCGCTAAAGCGGCATCAATATTAGTTTGGGGTGGCTGAGTGATAAAGTTAAGTGATGCTGGACTAATGACTCCCCAGTTAAGTAATTCCAACATTAACGAAGTGAGTTCGCTACGTTTGATTTCTGGCTCACTTTGCGCTATTAATCGAGTTTCCGCGGTCCATAACCGGTAACAGTGCCCTGCACTTAATCGTCCAGCTCGCCCTGCACGTTGTGTCGCACTGGCTTCACTAATACGCTGCGTTTGTAATTTGCCAATGCCTGACTGTGCTTGATAGCACATACTACGCTCATACCCAGAGTCAACCACGACACTGATACCTTCAATAGTTAAACTGGTTTCGGCAATATTGGTTGCGACTACAATTTTACGTTGCCCAGTTGCACTCTCTGCAATCGCAAGTTGTTGCTCAGCTAAAGTTAATGCGCCATATAAGGGAGCAATAATAACTTCTTTAGGAAGGCGAGGTGCTAATTGTTCGCAACACTGTTTTATCTCTTTAATACCTGCGACAAACAGCAGAATATTACCGGTCTGCTCATTAAAAGCACGTTCAGTCAATTTCACCACATCCGCTACTATCTGTTGTTTAATCCGTTTATTTTCATTTTGGTAGTGATAGTCGATCGGATAACTTCGCCCTAATGAGCTAATAAACAGTGCCTCAGGGAGCTTTTCCTTTAATTGACTGTTATCTAATGTTGCAGACATGATCAGTATTTTCAATGATTCACATAAGCCTGCCTGCGCATCCAATGCTAATGCTAAACCTAAATCGCCTTGTAGATTACGTTCATGAAACTCATCAAAGATCAGTAGATCAACCCCCGTTAATTCAGGATCATTTTGCAATAGCCGTGTCAGCACTCCTTCAGTAACAATCTCTAACTTGGATTGCTTACCCACTCGGCTTTCTCCACGCATTCGGTAACCGATTGTTTCACCAACCTGCTCATTCAGCAATGAGGCAAGATAATAAGCGATATTTTTAGCGGCTAACCTGCGCGGTTCAAGCATAATAATTTTACCTTCAAACCAGCCCTCTTGAACCATTTTGAAAGGTAAGAAGGTCGATTTACCCGCACCAGGTGGCGCCTGTAAAATGACTTGCGTTGCACTCAATAATGTTGATTTTAGCTCGTTAAGGACAGATTCAATCGGTAAAAAAGACAAAATAGATAACCACTCCCTGCAGGGATAAAATAGATAAAGTGGTCAAATCACCACCAGTTAAGTAAAAAAATCAAGATTTGGCGTCGTAAATCAAACTTGTTTATTTGACTCGACACTTAATACTTGCTATAGATAGCCGCCGAAAATAAGCAGAGGCAATTTTAACATCAAATAACGGTCGCTTCTCGTTAATTAATAACTGAATTAAAGTTCACTCTTTACGAGACTTTGATTAGAGGAAAATACTATGCCCGCATCGCAAACAAAAAAAACATTAGGCATTCTAGCCATTGCTGGTGTTGAACCATACCAAGAATCAAAAAATGAAGAGTACATGAGCCAAGGCCAACTGGACCACTTCACGACTATTCTTGGCGCTTGGCGTAATCAACTTCGTGAAGAAGTCGATCGCACTGTTGGACACATGAAAGATGAAGCCTCTAATTTCCCAGATCCAGTTGATCGCGCGACGCAGGAAGAAGAATTTAGTTTAGAGCTACGTGCACGAGATCGTGAACGTCGTTTAATTAAAAAAATCTCTAAGACATTGAAAAAAATCGAAGAAGATGACTTTGGTTTCTGTGACTCTTGTGGCATTGAGATCGGTATTCGCCGTTTAGAAGCGCGTCCGACGGCAGACCTATGTATCGATTGTAAAACACTTGCTGAAATTAAAGAGAAGCAAATTATCGGTTAATTCAGACAGTGTTAATAGCAAACGGTTAGCCAAGTGCTAACCGTTTTTGTTTATGGAGTAATATTTGTCTCAATCTGGTTACATCGGGCGTTTTGCCCCCTCCCCTTCAGGTTCACTACACTTCGGCTCCTTAGTGGCGGCCCTTGGTAGTTATCTGCAAGCAAAATCAAAACAAGGGAAATGGTTAGTCCGAATTGAAGATATTGACCCACCGCGTGAAGTCGATGGGGCAAGTGAAGATATCCTAGCAACCTTATCCGCCTATGGTTTACACCACGATGACCGCGTTATCTATCAAAGCCAACAAAGTACTCATTATGAACAAGCACTTAAGGCATTCAAGCAACAACAGCTAAGTTATAATTGTGATTGCACGCGTAAAATAATCAAACAACAAGGCGGTTTATACCTCGGTTATTGCCGTGAGCGAGCACTATCTGCCGAAGATAATGCACTGCGTATTAATGTCGCGAAACTGGCTCAGCCCATCACCCACTTTTACGACCTACTACAGGGTGAAGTTACCTTAAATAAGCAACAAGCTGATGAAGACTTTATCATCAAACGCAAAGACGGTTTATATGCCTATAATTTAGCGGTGGTAATTGATGATATCAATCAGGGAGTTACTGAAATCGTGCGTGGTGCAGATCTGTTACCGACCACAGGAAAGCAGATATGTTTATACCAACTGTTAGGCCAAAAAACGCCCAGTTATATTCACTTACCACTCGTGGTTACTGAGCCGGGCCTTAAACTTTCAAAACAGAACCATGCACTGGCAATTGATAAACAAAACCCAATACCAACACTGCTTAAAGCACTGGCATTTTTAGGACACGAGGTGCCTGCTTTGGTTAATAAAGGGAGTTGTGAAAGTATTCTAAATTGGGCAGTTAAAAACTGGTGCTTAACAAAGGTCCCCAAACAGACTGAGATCCAACTACTGTCACCATAAAATTAATTTGTGTTTACAGGGGCGTGCACATAAAATAGACGCCTCAACTTTAGTCACCCTATCGAGGATAAGATCATCAAACGATTAAAAAAATTCGTTAAAAAAGTGTTTAACAAAGGCGCAAAAGAGCAACATAGCAACAAAACTAAAAATGCCCCCGTAGCCAATTATGACGCTTATAAAATCCCGCGCAGTGAGCACTCTATTTCGCGTAACGATATTGATGATAATGCTTTAAAGGTACTATACCGCTTGCATAATGCTGGCTTTCGCGCGCTGTTAGTAGGTGGTGGTGTACGAGATCTACTATTAGGGTTAAAACCTAAAGACTTTGATATTACAACTGATGCCACTCCTGAAGAGGTGAAAGCACTGTTTCGTAATTGCCGTTTAATCGGGCGACGTTTTCGTTTAGCACATATTTTGTTTGGCCGAGAGATTATTGAAGTGGCAACATTCCGTGGTCATCATGATGATGATAATGGTCAAGACAAACAAAAAGTAAAGCAATCTCAAGGTGGTATGTTATTGCGTGATAATGTTTACGGCTCTCTTGAAGAAGATGCCGAGCGCCGTGACTTTACTGTTAACGCCCTCTATTACGATATAGCAGACTTTTCTCTTTATGATTTTTGTGGAGGAATGCAAGATCTTGCCGATCGTAAGCTAAAACTAATTGGTGATCCTGAAGTACGCTACCGTGAAGATCCGGTGCGAATGCTACGTGCGATTCGTTTTGCAGGGAAACTCGATCTCGAAATTAGTGATGAATGTGCAGAGCCAATTCGACGTTTAGCACCTTTATTGCAAGACATTCCAGCAGCCCGCCACTTCGATGAAGTTATAAAACTACTGCTCTCTGGGCAAGGCCTTGATACCTATCGCTTGCTAAAAGAATATAAACTCATTCAGATGCTGTTTCCTATCCTATTTAAAGAGGGTGAAGATGACAAAGCAAACAGCATGATTGAACAAGCGTTAAAAGATAGTGACCAACGTATTCAACAAGGTAAACGTGTCACGCCAGCTTATATCTATGCGATTATGCTCTGGTATCCACTTGAACAACGCGCTCATGCTATAAGCTTTGAAAGTGGTATGGAGTATCATGATGCATTTTTATTAGCGATGAATGAAGTACTATCAATTCAAGTTAAAACTATTGCCATTCCAAAACGTTTTACTGCTACGATTCGTGATATTTGGAATCTGCAACTTCGACTACCTCGCTACGGTGGCAAACGCGCACAACGTGTTTATCATCATATTAAATTCCGTGCGGCTTTCGATTTCTTGGAACTTCGTGCGAAAGTAGAGCAAAGTCAAGAGCTTGCAGAGCTTACTGCATGGTGGCAAGAGTACCAATTACATAACGAGCTACCTAAGCACGATCATACACGCAAACGAAACAACCGCTCGACAGAGCAAAAGCCCAATGCAGAAAAAAGTGGTGCAAAAAAACCATATAAAAAGCGTCGCACTAAAAAACCTGCCCCCAAAAGCGCTGAGTAACAGCAAGCAAACCAGTAGTTACTATAAATGGTAACTACTGGATAACACTTCACCTGACAACGCAATAATAAGAGCAAACAATAGCGATGATTAGTTATATTGGAATCGGTAGCAATCAACAAGATCCGATCAAGCAAGCACAGCAAGCGATTGACGCATTAAAGCACATTCCCGATACACGACTAACAAACTGTAGCTCACTGTATTGTAGTGCGCCGATGGGGCCACAGGATCAACCTGATTACATTAATGCTGTTGCTGAAATTGATACGCAATTAACCGCTATAGAGCTACTTGATGCATTACAAGCAATTGAGCAAAACCAAGGACGCGTCCGTAAAGATAACCGCTGGGGTCCTCGCACCTTAGATCTGGATATCATTTTATTTTCCGATCAGCAGATAGAAAATGACCGCCTTATAATTCCTCACTATGGCATGCAAGAGCGTGAATTTGTGCTCTATCCACTGTTTGAAATCGCGCCAAATTTAACCCTACCAAATGGCATACAATTATCGCAATTAGTCACATTATGTGATAAAAATGGTCTGACCACGATAAGTGATAATGATCACTCTTAATAAAATTTAAATTTCCAAATGATGGAGTTAACATGGCTCGAATTAGCGTTTCTCGTTTAGCTAAAATGAAAACCGAAAATGAAAAGATCACCTGTATAACAGCTTATGATGCAAGTTTCGCTGCTATTTTTGATCAAGCAGGGATTCAAGTATTACTAGTCGGAGACTCGTTAGGTATGGTGTTACAAGGGCATGAATCTACTTTGCCAGTGACCGTTGAAGATATCAAATACCACACTGCTTCAGTCGCAAGTACAGCTAAAAACTCACTTATTATCGCTGATCTTCCTTTCATGAGTTACAGCACAGCAGAGCAAACCTTCGAAAATGCAGCCACCTTGATGCGCGCAGGTGCAAATATGGTCAAGCTAGAAGGGGGAGAGTGGTTAAGTGAATCTGTGCAAGGCTTAGTTGAGCGTGGCATTCCAGTATGTGGTCACCTTGGTTTAACGCCTCAATCTGTTAACGTTTTTGGTGGATATAAAGTACAAGGGCGTGAAGATGAACAAGCAGAAAAATTACTTGCTGACGCGCTGTTACTTGAAAAATCGGGTATTCAGTTATTAGTGCTTGAGTGTGTACCTGTGACATTAGCAGAACGAGTCAGTAAAGCACTTGCTATCCCAGTTATTGGAATAGGCGCAGGAGCACAAACCGACGGACAAATTTTAGTAATGCATGATGCTTTTGGCATCTCAGCGGGCTTTTGCCCTAAGTTTTCGAAAAACTTCTTAGTTGAAACTGGCGATATTCGTCGTGCAGTTGCACTTTATAAAGAGCAAGTTGAAGGCGGAATATTCCCAGCCGATGAACATAGTTTTTATTAATTTTTTAATAGCAGCCGATATAGATGCATTTAATATAGATAAATTAGGCAAAGATAGATGTTAGTGATTGACTCCCCTTGCGCATTACGTGAAGCAATTAAACAGTTCAAACAACAGGGTAAAGCGATTAGTTTTATTCCAACCATGGGTAACCTGCATTCTGGGCATATCGAGCTCGTTAAGCGAGGACAACAGATAGCTCCCGTTTCAGTGGTCAGTATTTTTGTAAACCCTATGCAATTTAATAATGCAGATGATCTCAAAAATTACCCTAAAACATTAACTGCTGATTGTCAGGCACTTGAAGCTGTAGGTGTAGATATCGTGTTTACCCCCAGTAGCGAGGTAATCTACCCAAATGGATTAGCCGCACAAACCTACATCGAAGTACCAGAACTGTCGAACTGTTTAGAGGGCGAACTTCGTCCAGGTCATTTTCGTGGCATGAGCACCATCGTTAATAAACTCTTTAATTTAGTACAACCCGATTACGCATGCTTTGGCGAAAAAGATTTCCAACAACTTGCGATTGTTAAACAGATGGTCGCCGATATGGCTTTGCCTATCGAAATCATACCTGTCGCAACCGTACGAGAGGAGTCTGGCTTGGCAATGAGCTCCCGTAATAACAAACTTAGTGAACCGGAAAAGCAACTCGCACCTTTATTGGCCAAAGTGATGAATCAACTTGCAAAAGATGTTCAAAAAGCAACAACGCAACATTCACTGTTAATTCATGACGCATCTCGCACTTTAAACGCCTCTGGTTTCGCGGTTGACGATATTCATATTGTCGATAGCGCAACCTTAAAGCCGGTGACAGAAACAACAAAACAAGCAGTTATATTAATGGCTGCTTTTTTAGGAACAACCCGCTTAATTGATAATAAAGTGGTAACTTTAAACGAGCATTTGCACCATTAAAGATTTTACTTTATAGTCGCCATCTTGCTGAAAAAGTCAGCAATTATTTAAAATGAAAAAGAAAGGTTTTGTATGCAAAAAACATTGTTGACTGGCAAACTTCACCAAGCACGCGTGACACATGCTGAATTAAATTACGAAGGCTCATGCGCTATTGACCAAGACTTTCTTGATCAATCTGGTATTCTAGAATACGAAAAGATCGAAATTTACAATATTGAAACAGGTGGACGCTTCTCTACTTACGCTATTTCTGGTGAACGTGGCTCGAAAATTATCTCTGTTAATGGTGCAGCTGCACGTATGGCTGCAGTCGGTGACCGCATTATTATTTGTGCTTACGCAAGCATGGATGAAGCAGAAATTGCAGCACATAAGCCAAGTTTGGTTTACTTAGATGCAGACAATAACATCGTTCGTACAAGTAAAGATGTACCAATGCAAGTCGCTTAAATAAGTGATGGTGCCTACAAGTTCAATAGGTAGGAAGTAAACGACGCCATATCACTTGCAAAAGATGAAATCCGATAATAGGTTACTGTTATCGGATTTTTTTTATTCAAAATTAGGTAATAGATGTTTTTATTAGATAGCCAACTAGCACAGCAAATTGCAGATCGCACCATGGAGATCATTGGCAATAATATCAATGTGATGAACCAATCTGGCGTAATTATTGGCAGCGGTGATAAAAGCCGACTGTCTAAAACCCATGATGGCGCCCTACTTGCACTACAACGTGGCGAGACTGTTGAAGTCACGCAAAGTAACAGTCAGTCATTAAAAGGGGTTAAGCCCGGTATTAACTTGATATTAAAAATATCAGACAAAATTATTGGCGTTATTGGCATTACAGGCGATCCCGATGAAATTCGTAATTACGCTAAATTAGTAAAAATGACGGCTGAAATGATTGTTGAACAAGCAACTTTAACAGAGCGTTTACAGTGGGATAGACGTCACCGTGAAGAGTTCATCAGTAGCTGGATAAGTGGTGAGATCCAACAAAGTGAATTGCTTGATTGGGGAAAACGTTTAGATATCGATACCACTGCACCACGTGTAGCCGTTATTATTCGCTTTAGGGCAAGTGAACAACCGATGAGTTTACGTGATATTCGACGAGTGGTTGAGTTACTCGAACGCCCCTACCGTGATAATTTAGTGGCGGTGTTATCGATGAATGAAATCCTCGTGCTAAAACCTGCAACCTTTTACCAAGGAGAGTGGAACAGCCATGAAGAGAGTAAGCGCATTGACCAACTATTAATACGTTTAAAACAATACGATATCATTGATATTGATATCGCACTGGGTCATTATTTCATTGGAGAGCAAGCAATCCCCCTCTCATTTCAAAGTGCTCAACTAACCCTACAAGCAGGATTAAATAGCAATAATAACAAGCACTTATACGATGAATTACGCTTACCTGTATTATTATCTCCACTACAGAACTCTTGGCAAGCAGAGCAACTGTGTAAAGCCTTTAAACGACTACAATGTGAAGATAAAAATGGTCAGCTAGTGAAAACATTAAAAGCGCTGTTTCTTTACCAGCATTCATTAACTGAATGTGCTGAATCCCTATTTATACACCGTAATACCTTGCGTTATCGTATTAAAAAAATAAAAGAGATAACCAAATTAGACCCTGAAAACTTAGCGGGATTATTAGAGCTTTATATCGGCTATCAGCTTAAAAAAACAGGCTAGAAAAAACAATCTTTAACACTGCTGTGCAAACGCACAAAAAGCTAACATCCAAAATGGTGAATATTTGTTCGCCTGTCTAACGCTATTACAAAACGAAGCAGGGATAATGTTCACCAGAGCTAATACATTGTGTATTAGAAAATATATGGAAATATTATGAGCCTAATACTTATTTTAATTGCCGTGATTGCATTTATTGTTGTCGCGACGACAAAATTCAAACTACACCCATTTTTGGCCTTGCTACTCTCTGCATTTATTGCAGCCTTTGCCTACGGCCTTCCCTCCTCCGATATTACAAAAATCATTGCCAGTGGTTTTGGTGGCATTCTAGGTTATATCGGTTTAGTGATTGTACTGGGTACGATCATCGGTATTATTCTAGAAAAAAGTGGCGCTGCAATTACCATGGCCGATTGGGTCATTAAAGTATTAGGCGAACGCTTCCCAACGCTTACCATGACCATTATCGGTTACATCGTTTCTATTCCCGTTTTCTGTGATTCTGGTTTTGTTATTCTCAACTCGTTACGTGAATCACTCGCAACACGTATGAAAACTTCAGGAGTGGCAATGAGTGTCGCACTAGCAGCAGGATTATATGCAACACATACCTTTATTCCTCCAACACCAGGACCAATAGCGGCAGCGGGTAATTTAGGTTTAGAGTCTAATTTAGGACTGGTTATTTTAGTTGGTGCCTTTGTCGCGGCCGGTGCGGCACTTGCAGGTACATTATGGGCAAACCGTTTTAAAAATGTGCAACCTGATGTTCTTTCAGAGCAAGATGAACACAAGGTCGACCAATCTTGGAAAGAGTTGAAAGCATCATACGGCACACTGCCAACAGCAAGCCAAGCATTCGCACCAATTTTTGTGCCTATTTTATTGATCTGTTTTTCTTCGATTGCAAAATTCCCGAGCCACCCACTAGGTGATGGCACGCTATTTGATATTCTGGTTTTCTTAGGTCAGCCTATTACCGCATTGCTTATTGGTCTACTCCTTTCATTACGTCTATTAAAATCCGATGATAAAATCAAAGAGTTTGGTGAGCGTATTAGCCATGGTATTACAGTAGCTGCCCCTATTTTACTCATAACGGGCGCGGGTGGTGCATTTGGTGCCGTCTTAAAAGCAACACCACTTGGCGACTACCTTGGGGCAACATTGTCAGGCTTAGGTATTGGTATTTTCATGCCCTTCATTGTCGCAGCCGCGTTAAAATCAGCGCAGGGATCATCAACAGTCGCATTAGTAACCACATCTGCTTTAGTTGCGCCAATGCTTGCACAGTTGGGACTAGATTCAGAAATGGGTCGCGTATTAACCGTAATGGCTATTGGTGCCGGTGCGATGACCGTTTCACACGCCAATGATAGCTTCTTCTGGGTAGTTTCTCAGTTTAGCCGTATGTCAGTGGGCCTTGCTTATCGAGCACAAACTATGTCGACCCTTATACAAGGGATCACAGGCATTACCCTTGTTTATATTTTAAGTTTATTTTTGCTGTAGCCGGAGATTAAATGAAAATTATTATCGCACCAGACTCATTCAAAGAGAGCTTAACGGCAAAACAGGTATGTAGCGCTATTGAAGTAGGATTTAAACGTGTCTTTCCTGATGCTCAATATGTGTCGGTACCTGTTGCAGATGGTGGTGAAGGAACGGTGCAATCTCTTGTCGATGCCACTAACGGAAAAATTGTTGAGCTTACAGTTACCGGACCATTAGGGATACCTGTTGAAGCCTTTTATGGCCTGTTAGGAGATAAGCAAACAGCCGTGATTGAAATGGCGGCTGCCAGTGGATTAGATCATGTACCCGCTGCACAACGAGATCCTAAAATAACCAGCAGCTACGGCACAGGTGAATTAATAAAAGCAGCGCTTGATAGCGGTGTAAAAAAATTAATTATTGGCTTAGGAGGCAGTGCAACCAATGATGGTGGCATCGGTATGCTGGCCGCTTTAGGCGCACGCTTTAGCGACTGTGAGGGGCAATCTGTTTCATTAAATGGTGCGGGCCTGCAACATATACAAGCAATTGATATCAGCCAGTTAGATAAACGCCTTGCTGAATGTCAAATATCACTCGCCTGTGATGTTGATAATCCGCTTTGTGGTGCAAATGGTGCGAGTGCTATTTTTGGTCCACAAAAAGGCGCATCACGTGAAGATGTTGATTTATTAGATGCTGGACTTTTACATTACAGCCAGAAGATAAAAACACATTTCAATGTCGATTTACAAAACAGATCAGGAATGGGAGCGGCTGGCGGTATGGGCGTTGCATTTATGGCTTTTACTAATGCAACAATGCAAACGGGTATTAAGCTTGTGTTGGAGACCGTTAAGCTGAATGCGCATTTACAGGATGCTAACTTAGTATTGACAGGTGAAGGTCGTATTGACGCTCAAACCGTACATGGGAAAACGCCTATGGGCGTCGCTCAGTGCGCCAAACAGTATAATTTACCTGTTATTGCCATCGCAGGTTGTCTTGGAGAGGGTCATCAAGCCGTTTACGATTGTGGGATTGATGCAGCATTTGCAGCCACACCAAAAGCGATGTCGCTGCAGGAAGCCTTTGATAATGCATCGGTTAATGTCAGCAATTTGGCGGAAAACATTGCCAGAGCTTATAACTTAACCTGAAATTAAACTTAAATTAACAAACTTTATTCCCCGCTAGCGATCATTTTAAATGCTAATGGGGTTTTATTAAGCGTTGAAAATATTGTTTACGCTCTACTAATAAATAGGCACAGATAATAAGGTACACAGTAGCTTCAATAAGCCCCGATTTAACCGACCAATAATAATGAATAGTGGCAAATAACACCGCCCAATAAACAAAACGATGTAAAGTGAGCCATTTACGCTTCATTGCGCGTCGAATTGCATCTATAGAGGTAATACTCAGTAAAAGCAGGATTATCCAAGCGAGCATTCCTAAGCTGAGGTAGGGACGCTTTATCACCTCTTCAAAAAACAACTGAAACTCCCATTGTAAATCTAACCATATAAAGACCAATAAATGTAAACACACCCAGAAAAAACTGTATAAGCCTAATAAGCGTCTTACGCGGATCAATAAAGGTTGCTTGAAACGTTTAATAACAGGCGTTACCAATAGGGTTAATAGTAAAAAATTAAGGGACGTTTTACCTAAAAAGTGGGTTAACTCTTTCACCGGATCTGCCCCTAACAGATCCTGTTCGACTAAATAGAAAAGCCAAATAAAAGTCGCTAATGCACCGAGGTGAATAGCGACTTTTAAGTAAAAAACACCGCGAACTGATAACTTCATTAATAGTTTCTTTTTAAGTCTAAGTTTTCATATAAATGTGCCACTTCGTCGCCATAACCATTGAACATCAAGGTCTTTTTACGCTCCTGTGCAAACACACTCCCTGCACCAATAAAGCGCTCCGTCGCTTGGCTCCAACGAGGATGATCAACATTAGGGTTTACATTGGCATAGAAGCCATATTCAGAATGAGCAATTTTTTTCCAAGTATTCAATGGCGCTTTATCGGTTAATGTAATGCGCACAATGGATTTGATACCTTTGAAGCCATACTTCCATGGCACAACCAAACGAATAGGAGCCCCATTTTGTGGCGCGAGCGTTTGCCCATATAAGCCAACCGAGAGAAGCGTAAGTGGATTCATTGCCTCATCTAAGCGTAACCCTTCGACATAAGGGTAATCGATACCTCCACCAACGCGCCTTGATGCTTGGCCACGCATTTGTGTTTCATCATGTAGAGTTTCAAAACGCACATATTTCGCAGATGATTGAGGGGAAACCGATTTAAGTAACGTCGCTAATGTAAAGCCTAGCCAAGGGATATTCATCGACCACCCTTCTACACAGCGCATACGATAAAAGCGCTCTTCAATAGCAAAACGCTTTAAAAGATCTTCATAATTAAGCGTCACCGGTTTATCCACTAAGCCATCAATAGTGAGTGACCAAGGATCAACTTTAAACTGTTGCCCATATTCAAAAGGATCTGATTTACCGGTGCCAAACTCGTAGAAATTATTATATTGAAGCACCTTTTTTTCAGGCGTGAGTGGCGATAATGATCGATATTCCTCAGGCTGAGAAAACGATAAAGGTTTACGCCTAAAGATTAAACCACTATTATCAGGCGCATCGGGCGCATCTGAAAACAGGTCAAATAGTCCCGCTTGTGCATTTGGAATAAACGGGACAGAAGCAAGCCCAAATCCAAGCTTTTTTAATAATGAACGTCGCTCAATATAATGGCTTTCATCGGTTAGAGATGATTCTTTAAGATCGGATTTAACACTATTTTTAATTAACATAAATTATCCCTTTATTGGCGCTATTACATAATAGAACGAATAAAGGGCAATAAAATTTCAATTAACTGTTATTTACCAATAACAGCGACACCCTCTTGATTTTTTTTCTGGGTTTTCTTCGTTGTATCTTCCGGTAGATCGGAACGTGGATCATTAAGCATCACCACTAATTTATCACACAGCTGCTTTTTGCCAGCCTCATCAAATTTAGCATGCTGGGACTTAGCCTGTTGCTGCGCGCGAGCCAAACTTTGCTTTTTAAATTTAGTGTAACTAGCATTAAATGCTTCATTCTGGTCCGCCGCTTGCTCCAGTAATAGCCAATATACCTGCCAACGATTCGCATTACGTTTTTGCCATGCAGTTAAACTACTTTCAAGTTCTTCTTTCTCAACAAAGTCATAAGACCAGCATTGATTAAAAAAGCTTTCCCACATGTCTTTCGCAGTATGAGCCTGTAAAGGAATAGCTAACGGATTGGTTTTATTTGCGCCTGCGACTTGGTTTGCACTAACAGTTAATGAGGCAGTTAAAGAAATAGCTAATAAACTCGAAGTTAATAACGTTTTAATTTTCATATCATCATCCTTGATTAATATAATGCTAAATTACAATTTAGCGGAGGGTTGAGGTTAAGCGTAATGAATTTTGTCCACTCGCCCAATATTTTCGTTCAAAAGGGGTTATCGCCTTTTCCGACTTGTAAGGCTCAACTTTACAACTTTGCTCGGCTAAAGTTAATGCTCTTGCAAACTCTTTGATATAGATGTCCCAATTACTACGTAATTCTAACTCGCCACCTAATTCAATAATAGAGGGAAAAACAGCACTTCCATGCCAGCGACGCTGTAAATGCTTAGATTTTGGCCAAGGGTTAGGGTAAAGCAAATAATGATGAGAAAGTGTCCAGTTAGCTTCCACCGCCAGACGCCAAAAATCATTAAGATTAACCTGTAATAAACGGTAATTATCTATCTCTTCAAATCCATGTTTACCCAATCGGTCTGCAGATTTATCCATACCTAATATAATGGCTTCTGGATGTGCCTTAGCAAGGTGATAAGTACTTTCACCAACCCCACAACATGAATCAAAGATAATGGGTTTTCCTTGTTGCTCCACCCACTTCTCTATCTCTTTAAATGCTTCAAAGGTATGCGTTTGGTAAGGTTTACGAAATGGATGCTGTAAGTGTTTTAGTACCACTTCATCTAACTGCTCATGTAACCCCGGCTGATTACTGCTAATAGTGCGTGAGTTTCCTAATTCATTCATGAGCGGATACCTACCCCTTTGCTTAAAAGGACTGTAACAAGACCGTAAAGCATAACAATGAAGATAGCAATCACAGAAAATGACCAAGTTAACGACACATCAGCGACGCCTAAAAAACCATAGCGAAATGCGTTTATCATATAAAACACGGGATTAAAATGGGAAACAGTCTGCCAGAAATCAGGTAGTAAAGTAATTGAGTAAAATACCCCTCCAAGATACGTCAATGGCGTTAATACGAATGTAGGAATAATACTAATATCATCAAAAGTTTTAGCGAAAATTGCATTTAATAAACCTCCAATTGAAAAGAGGACGGATGTACATAAGACACTTAGTATGAGAATGAAAACATTAAAGATATGCAAGTCGACAAAAAATAGGGAGACACAAGTAACCAGAAAACCAACCATTAAACCTCGGGCGACACCACCACCAATATAACCCCAAACGATAACGTAATTAGGGACAGGAGCGACTAATAGCTCTTCAACATTACGCTGGAACTTCGCACTAAAGAATGATGATGCGACATTAGAATAGGAGTTTGTTATTACCGACATCATGATTAAGCCAGGAACAATAAATGACATATAATCAAAGCCACTCATTTGTCCAATTCTTGAGCCAATTAGGTTACCAAAAATGACGAAATAAAGGCTCATAGTAATCACAGGTGGCACCAATGTTTGCACCCAAATACGTAAAAAACGATTCGTCTCTTTACGCCAAATACTCTTTAGAGCAATAAAGTAATTACGATTTAACATTATCTGATCCCTTTTCTACCAATTCAATAAACAACTCTTCTAAGCGATTCGCTTTGTTACGCATACTATTCACTCTAATCCCTTGCGCACTAAGCTCTGAAAAAACTTTATTTAAAGATTGTTCTTTATCAAGCTCAATCTCTAGTGTGACTTCATCCGTTTGTTTAATTGTGAAGAAATTACTACTTGGTAAGTGTGTAGGTGGGTCAACATCAAAAATAAACGTTTCTGTAGCAAGTCGCGCAAGCAAAGATTTCATACTGGTATTTTCAACTAAATTGCCTTTATCGATAATGCCGATATTACGACATAACATTTCTGCTTCTTCTAAATAATGGGTAGTCAAAATAATAGTAACGCCCTGCTTATTGATCAGCTGTAAAAACTCCCACATTGAACGGCGAACCTCAATATCAACACCCGCTGTAGGTTCATCAAGGATAAGTAAACGTGGTTCATGCATTAAAGCACGAGCGATCATTAAACGGCGTTTCATACCACCAGAAAGCTCACGTGCAGGTTGATCTCTTTTCTCCCAAAGATCGAGTTGCTTAAGAAATCTTTCAGCGCGTACTAGGGCGTCTCTACGTTTAATGCCGTAATAACCCGCTTGATTAACGAGAATCTGTAAGGGAGGTTCAAATTGGTTAAAGTTAAACTCTTGTGGAACTAACCCTATTTGTTGTTTAGCTTGTTCAAGCTGCGTTGAAAGGTCAAAACCAAAAATACTAACAGTACCAGATGTCTTATTCACCAAAGAGGAGATAATACCGATAGTAGTCGACTTACCAGCACCATTTGGTCCAAGTAATGCGTAGAAATCTCCCTCTTTAACGGCTAAAGAGATCCCTTTCAATGCTTCAACACCACCTTTATATACCTTCTTAATGTTTGTTAACTCGATTGCATTCATCAAAAAACCTTAAATATCTATGCTAAATCTTTACGGAAAAGTAATTGTAACATCAACTGTTAATATCTAATGGAAAAAATGAGAACAATAAAAATATGGCTAATATGTGCACGGGATTGTATATAAAAGCAGTTTATAAAATAAATAAAACGTAAATAAGCTATAACTAATAATAGACACTCAAGAAAAGGTAATAGATATGATATTTTCTCGTGGACAAGTACTGCTCTGTAATAATGGAACATGGAGAAAGGTAACCGGTGTTAACCGATTGAAAGGTGAGGTTTATTACACTAGTAACTCAGGTAACGGAAAGAAAATTCACGCAATGCCAAATATGAGTATGCAATTCTGGTGTACTTACCATGACGTACGCGAAGTAGATTCGATACATACGGCAGAGTTATGTACAAGGTTCCCTGAGCTACAAAAAACAGCCCAAAGTAAGGGGTTACATTTCGCAGAAAAACATATCACGTTAGCATTGAGCTGAAGTTATGCAGTCATAGCAACTAGTCTGTGTTTAGGCCCCATGCGCTGACGATAAAACACTCATAGAAAACAACCAGTTAGCCCAACATCAATGTAGCGACAAACAATCTACCCATGTTGTACTAAATATTAAAGTGCTTAAGAAGTGGTTATTATAGCAAATCCACTAAATAACTGTTCAATATTACTGGTTAAAAGAAGCTATTTCAGCGCTAAAAATTTCGTAAAGGGAACAACCATTTGCATCAATTTTCGCCTTGAACTAACTCCTTTTTCCTGCGTAATATTTGATCACTATATTAGCGGAATTGGTATTAATCATTTATTTCTATCCAATTACGGCAAGCACTTAGCTATGCTTCATTTTTAAAATCCATAAAACGAAAAAATCCCTGCTGACGTGGTCAACAGGGATTGTTCGTATTAGGCGTTTGGCGATGGAAAGGGTTCGCAGAGCTCACCCGCTCGTGAAACATCGCTGTCGCGATACTCGCCCTACTCTCTCCGTAGCTCATCATAAATCATAGGCAATCCCCCCCCCTGTCGGGAACTAACTCGACAGGGGGTTTTTATTGGGCGTTTGGCGATGGGTGGACATTGCTCATGAGCCATCGCTTCGCTATATTCGCCCTACTATCCCATGATTTGCTACTACCTACGGCAGGCTGTTCACCTTTCCCCATGTGAGAGTAGGTCTTCATTTATCAAATGCCTAAAACGAAAAAATCCCTGCTGACGTAGTCAACAGGGATTGTTCGTATTAGGCGTTTGGCGATGACCTACTCTCACATGGGGAGACCCCACACTACCATCGGCGCAACTGCGTTTCACTACTGAGTTCGGAATGGAATCAGGTGGGACCACAGCGCTATTGTCGCCAAACAAAAAAGTTAATTAGAAAAGCTAATGAAAACTTTTGAGCCTAAGCTCAAAATGTTTACCCGTTAGGAGATTAATGTCTTTTTATTAATCTTCCGATAGGGTTTGTTCTTTGAATCGTTCTTTAAAATCTGCAATTTCGTAAAATATGCTTCGCAAGCATTTCTTTTATAGTCTTTCGACTCGTCTTGGTACACAAAACTCTTAGAGTTTGTATGGTTAAGCCTCACGGGTAATTAGTACAAGTTAGCTCAAATATTTACTGCACTTCAAATGGAAGAGTCCTGGTTGGGGAGACGTGATTGATATCGGTGTTTGACGTCGTTATTGAACAGCGTAATGCT